>JAQTVG010000220.1 GCA_028706895.1 Candidatus Omnitrophota bacterium | reverse complement strand
GCCATTATAGATTGGTGCGTAAAGGCCATGAATCCGGCACTCTTTAATGTATATCGGCTAATTTTAATTTATCCAGGTCAAAATCCAATTCCATTCTTTTGTCCAGGAGGGCCAATTCCTTGTTTAATTTTATTGTATCAATATTATCCTTTATCGCTTTCTTTATCTTTTCCGTTTTTATTTCATCAACGCTGCCAAGCAGTTTTTCTACAGAGCCGAACTCCTTAATTAAGCTAACGGCTGTTTTCTCTCCGATACCGGGAACGCTCGGTATATTATCAACGCTATCTCCCATAAGCGCGATAATATCGGCTATCTTTTCCGGCTGGACTCCAAACCGCTCCAGGACCTTTTTATCGTCATACATTGTGCCCTCATCTTTATAGGGGCTGAATACCTCTGTATTCTTATCTACCAGCTGTAATATGTCTTTATCGGAGCTGACGATAACCGCAGGAATATCATTTTCTTTTGCTTTCCTGGCAAGAGTCGCGATTACATCATCCGCCTCAAAACCCTCCTGCTCAAATATGGTAATGCCGTATGCGGAAATGACCTCTTTTATGATAGGAATCTGGCCGGATAATTCGTCAGGCATAGGCGCGCGGTTTATTTTATATTCCGCAAATTTCTTGGCCCTGAAGGTATCCCTTGAAACATCAAAACATACTGCAAGGTATTGTGGTTTCTTGTCCTTAAGCAGCTTATTGAGTATATTCACAAATCCGTAAACAGCATTTGTGGGCTGGCCGATAGATGTAGACAGGCCTCTAACAGCATAAAATGCGCGGTAACATAAAGCCGTAGCATCAATTAAAAACAGTTTAGGCTTAGTCATTTAGGCGTGCATAGCCACAAAATCAAACATGGAAATTAATGAGGCGTGATGAATATTCTTGAAGGTTAGTGTTTCAGCGTTAATATATAAGATATAAGAAAAAAACAAAAAAATCAAGAAAAATTATAGTATTGGCGGCATTGCCAAGGCAGGGTGGTTTACCTTCCCCAGAAAAACCAGCAGATCCTCCTGTGTTATGGCTTGGGTCTCATCGGCAATCTTTTCAATTAAATCTGGTTCGCCTAAATCCTGGGCGCGTTTTTTTAATTTTTCACCTAAAATCTCTTTTAATTCTTTCGGCATCCAGACTACCCTCTTTAACCCTCCCTCAGCCGAGATAAACTTTTTGCTTACTATATATAACCTGCCCACGCCCAAGAACCCCGGAGTTTGCACTCCTCCGCCTACCGAGCCGGCTAACGTGGTAAAAGACATGCCGCTGGGGGTCATACCGGAATAATCGCGGTGCACAATCATCACTCCGTTTGCTTCCGGGATTATCGCGATAATACATTCAAAACACCCGCAAGAAGACTGCGGAGAATCCATAAGAGAATACATACTTACCTTATCTATGGCTTTATTGGATTTCAGATAGAGAAAATCATTTACATTCTTCCATTGGCCGAGCCTTTCATCCAGCAATTGGCCTTTTAGAATCGGCTGGTTCGGGCCGGTAGGGACAATTTCATAGGAGGCCTTGCCATCAAGCCACGAATACGCTCCGCACAACCCCAGGCGTTCCGGCGTAATAACGCAGACGTGATTAGGGGCAAAGCTCTGGCAAAGCAAACAGCCATAAAAAGTATCCACGCTCTCATCAGTCATACCTCTTAAGCGCTCATCGCGTTCGTCAAAAACTTTTTTTGCCTCAGGCAGAAATCTATCAACATCAGGCGCTTGAGTATAAATTTTAACCTGTACTTTATCTACTATGGCGCTATATTCCTGATGCAGCATCGCGTGCAGGATAACCCCAATATGCTTAAGCCGAAAACCCTTATTGAAAGCATCTTTAGATATTCTTATCCAGTTCATATCACGCTGTCCGATATGCATAAGGCCCATAGCATAATTCACAAAACGGTGTATCTGGCGCTCCAAAATCGGCTCAAAATCTTTTTGCATCTTGCGTCCAGAAACCTCTACAATAATCGCCAGGGGCATAGACTTTTCACCTTGTGGCAGATTGTCGATATCCGGGCCTATAAGTTCAACCTTGCCATCCTCAACTTCTTCTAGTTGCTTAGCAGTTAAATATTCAAATGATGTGCTCGCCTTACCGCCAAATTCAACGTGCAATTGCTCTTTCCTCACGCGCTCGCCTTCAAAGGCCGCCGCATAAGGCACAGGCACCGGTATATGCGCAACTTTTATCTTTAATCCCCTTGCTTCTATGCACTTTGACGGCAATTTCTTGTAATCTTTTTCCGTAATCAGCGCCTCATACAAAGTAGTATCAATCTTACCCAGCTGAGGCACATCTAAATCAGTAATAATAGGAAAACCCAAAGCTAAAACCCCTAATCCTGTTGCTACCAACACTTCGTCTACGTGCCCTAAAAGCACAACAAACGCGGGGACTTTCTCCTGGGTATATTTTAATATCTCTTCCCATCTGCCGCTCTTGATACCGCCGTACATTAACGAGGCTCTCACCGCCCAGTTAACCGCGTAAATCGCCGACAGGTAATCTTCGCCCAGCGGCACGACATAATTATCTAAACCAATCTGTATATTCTTGCTTTCAAGCTGCCCTTTGAAAGTTTTCCCGTTTATATTTCCTGCTAATATGGCTACAATGCTTTTACTCTGGAAATCCCTTATCAACTCTTCAGCGGCATTTTCATCTTTAGCGGGGCCCAATATTACGGCT
>JAQTVG010000219.1 GCA_028706895.1 Candidatus Omnitrophota bacterium | reverse complement strand
CTTTCGTCCATTGCTAAATATCCTCGACTGCAGCCTCCCGTAGGAGTTGGGGCAGTGTCTCAGTCCCCATGTGGCTGACCACCCTCTCAGGCCAGCTACCCGTCAAAAGCCTTGGTGGGCCGTTACCCCACCAACTAGCTGATAGGACGCGAGCTCATCTCCAAGCAATAGCCCTTGCGGGCCACTTTTACTTACAAAAACCTGCGTCTCTGTAAACACATCGTGTTTTACCCTCGCTTTCGCGAGGCTATTCACGGCTTAGAG
This sequence comes from Candidatus Omnitrophota bacterium, assembly GCA_028706895.1. Lineage (GTDB taxonomy): Bacteria > Omnitrophota > Gorgyraeia > Gygaellales > Profunditerraquicolaceae > UBA1562. The sequence goes on along the minus strand of JAQTVG010000219.1, from coordinate 2,451 downwards.
GTAAATTACTCACGTGTTACTCACCAGTCTGCCGCTATATCCCAGGACGAATTGGCATCTGCCTTGCGGCTTCAACCTCTCCATCCCGAGTATCGCTCGACTTGCATGCCTAATCCACGCCGCCAGCGTTCACTCTGAGCCAGGATCAAACTCTCCGAAAATTTAAGAGAAATTTGTATAATGGCTCTTCAATCATTTTTTTTACTCATGAATCGACTTGGCTATCCAAATTTAGAAAGAACAAAGAAAAAAGCGTCCCGATACATACCGGGACGCTTCAAAATTTATATTTCTTTAGCGCCTTATGTTCGGTTAAACAGCACTACCCAAATTTGTCAATACAGTTCTTTTTTTGTTTTGTCACAGCAATAAAGTATAACCTCTATTCCTGCCTTTGTCAAGGTGTAGTAGATTATACAAAAAAGAATATTTTTGTCAAGTCTTTTTTTTAAATAATTATATGCTTTGTCTCTGGCCGGAAAAAAGCAGCAAAATCTTTAAAAAGAACGTAAGTTATTAATCTTTAAGATAGTTTACTCTCTCGTCTGAATTATTTAAAGCTTATCTACTACCTTGAGGAATGCTTCAACCACTTTAGGGTCAAATTGCGTTCCGGTATTCTTTTTTATTTCAAGGGTTGCTTCTTCTTTTGAAAGAGGCACCGGCCTGTAGGAACGCGCAGAGCGCATTGCCTCATAGGCATCTGCTACGTGGATAATACGCGCGCCCATTAAGATATCTTCAGACTTGCGGCCTTCAGGATAACCCGAACCATCAAAATGTTCATGATGCTGTTTAACCAAATCTATCACTCCGTTTAAAAAAGTAAGCGGCTCTAAAATACGCACTGCCATTTGCGGATGGCGTTTTATCTGCTCCCATTCCTGGACAGTAAGGCTTGAGCGTTTGCCGAGGATATTATCTTCCACCCCGATTTTGCCTAAATCGTGTAATTCGCAGGCATCCCTGATTAACTCTATTTCGTGGGCTGGAAGGCGCATTTCTTCGGCTATAGCAACGGCGTATTTGGCAACATTTTCGGAGTGGCTGTGGGTATAATGGTCGCGCGCGTCAATGGCTTGTGCCAGCACCTTAATTGTGCGCATATAAGTCTGGCGCAAATCTTCATAAAGCCTGGTTAGATTCTTGGTTGATTCTTCAATTCTCCTGGCTAAAAGCGTATTCTGTTTTTGGAGAGAAACATTATACTCGTGCAGGCCGCTGACCATTTTCCTGTGCGTAACCATCAGAGAGCGCAAATCCAGGCCTTTTTTAATCAAGAAATAGAGCTTTTCCAGGTTAATTGGCTGGCTTATAAAATCATACCCGCCTATCTTGTATATTTCTTTCAACAACTGCGGATTAGCTTTTTCCATCAACACAATGGCAACGCAATCCGGGTCTATTAACCTTAGATTCCTGAGCAGGGCAAGCCCGTCCATATCCGGCAGGCCAAACTTGATTATTACTATATCAAAAGTATCGTGCCTGAAAAGCTCTAAACCCGCGGTACTGCTAGACTCGCGGGAAACAGCATACCCTGCGTTAACAGTCAGGTTTTCTTTCAGGTACCTGGAAACTACTTCATCGTTATTGATTAATAAAACACGGCAATTATCTGCCATACTGTTACTCCTTCTGGATTATTTTACCACAAATACCCGCATCATTGCAATATTTACATAAAAAAATCCTCTCAGGCCTTATCAACAATCTTATCGGATTCTCTAAGCAGGGTTTCTTTATTTATACCTGTATCTAAAAAATCCCAGGGCAGGAATTCATCTTTTGTTTTATCTTGTAAATAAAAACCGGGATCTATGCCTGAGTCCTTAAAAGCTTCCATCCACCTGTCAAACATAAAATAATTATCCCACGCGTCAAACCTTGCCCCTTTTTTAAAAGCGCTCAGAATTACCCGGCTTAACCGCCTATCACCGCGGGAAAATACACCCTCCACAAAACTCATATAAGGATTATGCGCGCTTAACTTTATTTTTTTATTTTTAACTTTTACTCTTAAATAATCCTGTTTATATTTCATTGCTTCTATCGGTTCCATCTTAAACCATTGAAAAGAAGTATGCGGTTTTGGCACCAGCGTGTTCACGCTTATACTAAGCTGCGCCGGCCCTTTATGCATCTTTCTTCTTAAATCCATTGCCTGTATAGATAAATCAACAATACCTTCGAGGTCCTCTTCTCTTTCAAAAGGCAGGCCAATCATAAAATAAAGTTTTAGATTCTGGTAACCGCTAGCGTATGCCTGCTCAAGTACCTTGAAAAATTCTTCCATATTAAAATCTTTATTCAGCAGTTTTCGCATCCTTTCCGAGCCCGCCTCAGGAGCAAAGGTAAGGCCGGTTTTTTTTATGGTCGCTATTAACGAAGAAGCCTCCCCTATTAATGTCTTTGGTTTTACGGACGGCAGGGATATGCTGACAGCGTCTT
>JAQTVG010000016.1 GCA_028706895.1 Candidatus Omnitrophota bacterium | reverse complement strand
TATACCTTTTAGAAAGGAGGTAAAAAATGTGGTTAGCAACAACTTCTATCGCGGCAGCGAGCGCGACTTTAGGTAAGCTTGTTTTACCTAAAGATTACAAGTTAGGTTTTTTAGCTTTAATGCTCTGGGGAGCGGCAGCAATGATTCTTGTCGACCATATCTTAGGATATGAGGGAGGATCATTCTTAGAGAAGACAACTGATGGCATGATTGCCAATAGCACTATCTTGGGAATAGCAATGTTAGTACCTGTGTTTGTAATCTGGGGGATTTCATTATTAATCTCAAATTTTAAAAGGAGGTAAAAATGGCCTGTTTTCTTGTTCCAACGGCTGCGGCAATAGTAACAACTGCCGTAGGGAAAAAAGCTAGTGAGAAATATCATTTCAATTGGTTAAATTCCATGTTGTGGGGCGGAGTGGCAATGTTGGCAATCGAGCATATCTCCCACGGCGAATTTGTCCCATATCCTCCATTCCTAACCGCCGGCCTTCCTGAAGTTTGGCCGGAAATGATGAGAGTGGGCGTTCCGATGACTTTGATAATTTTCCTGATATGGGGGGTAATGGTAGCAGTAGCTGCAAAAATGGCTAAGAGAGCCAAGTATGTAGAGGCTAATTAGATCTACAAAAAAAGGCCTTGCTTTTAAATTTATTAGAAGCAAGGCCTTTTTTATGTGCACTCAAATCTAGTAATAGCTGTAAGCGGAAAGGGTTTCCTCTTGTCGAATATTACTGCCCATCCTTAATGAGAATACCTCTTGAGATGCCAATCCGAAAGTAGTATAATATAAAAAAATAAGGAATCAAGTGGTCTGGAAATACGAGAGTATTTCTGGAGGATTGTTTAGATGGTCGGGCCGCCATCTTGCATACAAATGCAGGGTGGCGTTTTTATTTTGGAGGGAAGTGGTAAATGAAAAGACTGCTTTTATTCATTCTACCGATTTTGATTATCGTTGCCATTGGGTTTACAGTATTTGGCATTATGCAGATCCGTTTTACCCAGGATAAATTAATGGATGACCTTCAGAAAAAAGCTAAGGCTGTTGATGAAAGCTTGGATTTTTCTGCAAGAGCGATCCTTCTAAATAATGATTTAAAATCCGCGAATCGTCTGGTAGAGAGTTTCCAAAAGAGAGAAAGGCTTCAAGGCTGCGTTATTTATGACAAAGAGGGCAAAGTTTTAGCAATTACTGAGAGGTTTTCTGATTGGAAAGAGAAAGAAAAGTCCTATCTTAAGGATATCCTGGCTAATAAAGCCCCAAGGGGGGCCTTAGAAAATTTTAAAGACTACTCTGTGTATAGTTATATCATTCCTGTTATTGATGATGAAAATACTATTCTTGGAATGGTTGAGGTAATTTATGATACTTCATATGTTTTTACTACATTGACCGCCCTATGGGAACGCCTGAGCGTTTCTTTAATAACCTTATTGGTGTTAATTGTGTTAATTATGCTCCTGATTCAAAGACAAATATTCACTTTACCCGTTGTTAGGCTTACAGAATGGTTCCAGCATTTTCAAAAAGGTGAAACTGAAGCTGCACATCCGATTAAAGGAAAAGATGAACTTGGAAAACTTGCGAATGAAGTTGAGCAGGTAGCTTTAAGCCTAAGGATAGCGCGTAAGGTTGTAAGCGAAAAGGCAACTGAACGCATCAAGAAAGATGAACTTTGGACCGAATCAAAGTTGCGCGACCTCATCCACGCGCGTTTGGGAGAAAATGCATTATTTGTAGTTTCTAATAGAGAGCCGTATATGCATGTCATTGATGATATAACCGGGCAACCAAAGTGTATCCGTCCTGCAAGTGGTGTAGTTACCGCTATACATCCGATTATGAGCGCTTGTGGCGGAACCTGGATTGCTCATGGTAGCGGCAATGCCGATAGGAAATTTGTAAATTCAAAAGATAAACTCGGAGTGCCTCCTGAAGATAACCGTTATATTCTTAAAAGAGTCTGGTTGTCTAAAGAAGAAGAGGAGGGGTATTATTATGGTTTTGCTAATGAAGGGCTTTGGCCTTTGTGTCATATGACACATACGAGGCCCGTATTCAGAGAGGCTGATTGGCAGATGTATAAAAAGGTAAATCAGAAATTTGCCGACAGCGTTTTAGCCGAGTTGCCAACAAAAAATCCTTTTTTGTTTATTCAGGATTACCATTTCACGTTGCTTGCCAAAATGATTAAAGAGAAACGCCCGGATGCTAGGATCGCTCTCTTCTGGCATATTCCATGGCCGAACCCGGAAGTTTTTTCTACTTGCCCATATCACAAGCAGATCCTGGAAGGCATGCTTGCCTGCGATTTAATCGGTTTTCACGTGCAAAGTCACTGTAATAATTTTCTTGAAACTTCAAATAGACTGCTTGAATCCCGTGTTGATACAGAAAAATTCAGCATTGTCCGTTTCGAAAAGGAAACATTTGTCAGGGCATTTCCCATAAGCGTTGACGGATATTTAGATCAAAACAAACAAAGCCCGGATTTGCTCAGAGAAATAGATAGAATCAAAAAAGAATTTGAGTTGGAAGGCAAAATTGTAGCGATAGGCGTTGATAGAATTGACTATACAAAGGGATTAGTCGAACGCTTGCTTGCGGTGGATAGATTCATAGAGAAAAACCCGCAATATAAAAACAAATTTGTTTTTATTCAGCTGGCTGCTCCCAGCCGTACACACATAAAGCAATACCACGATTTGATGAATGAGATCGATGAGGTGGTAGAAAAAAAGAATTGGAAGTATTCGGAAGGGGAGTGGCGACCGATAATTTATCTAAAAAGGCATTTTTCTCCCGAAGAAATAAAACCTTATTATTCCCTTGCGGATATATGTATAGTTAGTTCTCTTCATGATGGAATGAATCTGGTGGCTAAAGAGTACGTGGCTTCAAAAACAGATTTTAACGGCGTGTTGGTATTAAGCCGTTTTACCGGGGCGGCCAGGGAGTTAACCGATTCAGTTTTGATTAACCCATACGCCATAGAAGAATTTTCCGATGCTATAAAATCTGCCGTAGAAATGCCTCGGGAAGAAAAGAAAAAACGAATGGAAAATATGCGCAAAATTGTTTCCGAAAATAATGTCTATCGCTGGGCCGGAAACATAATTACGGAGCTGACGGCATTAAAAAAAAGCTAAATCAAGCAAGGCATGAAATATTTATTTAACGAGTGGGATATAATCAAGAATAAAATTAAAGATAAGTATTTGTTTATCTTTCTGGATTTTGATGGCACCTTAACGCCTATTACTGACACGCCGGATAAGGCGCAACTTTCCAAGAAAACAAAAGCTTTATTAGAAGAGATAGCAGGCAACTCAAGGATAAAGTTAGCTTTCATAAGCGGCAGGGCTATTGGAGATATCAAGAATAAAATAGGGCTTAAAAACGCAATTTATGCCGGTAATCACGGGTTGGAAATAGAGGGGCCAAGAATGAAATTTAAGCCGCTAGTCCCTGCGGGATTTAGGAAGATTTTAAAAAAAATAAAAGATAACTTAAAGACGAATACCGCGTCGTTTAGGGGGGTTTTAATCGAAGACAAGGGTTCTTCTTTGAGCCTGCATTATCGTTTGGTAGATAGGAGTAAGATCCCGCAAATTAAAAGAATCTTTCATCAAACGGTTATCTCTTACCTTGCAAGCAACAAAATAAAGATTAAATCCGGTAAGATGGTTTTAGAAACCAGGCCTCCTATAGAATGGGATAAGGGAAGAGCTGTTTTACGGCTTTTAATCAGGCAGATTTTCGTTTCTGGGAAGGATAATGTTTTGCCAATTTATATAGGAGATGATATCGCCGACGAAGACGCGTTTAAGGTGTTAAAGAATAAAGGATTAACCGTTTTTGTTGGCGCACCGAAAAAGTCTTATGCTCAATACTATTTGAAGGATCCGAAAGAAGCAATTCATTTTTTAAGAAGCTTACCAGCAATTTAAACAAAATATGCCAGAATTAATAAGAACAAGAGAGCCGTTTAGGTTTTGCACGAGGTTGCATCTGTCAGAGCTGACAGGATTACGAGCCACCACTTTAGGTCAGCTTTTGGCTTTGATTAAAGAAGTGCCCGGCTCAAGCATCTACCACCATACGCACCGTTTCCTACAACAGCACCAGTATCTTTCTCCCGAACCCCCTAATGACTTTGCGTATTGGGTGACAGACATCCTTGGCGAAGATGAGCTTGGGGAAAGGTTGGTTAGCATTGATACAATTCAATATTCTACGATTCGGGATTTACGCGACAAGATTGCCTCGACCATCGAAAGCTATCTAAATGATAACCCGTTAGCTAAAATGAAATTTGCCCGCGCTGGAGAAGAATTCCACTTTATTAAATCGGTAAGTTTTATTTTACCAACAAACTATATCGCATATGACTTAAGCGAATTCGCAGAAGTTTTAAAGAAAATTACCATAGATTCTATTTATTTTCATATTTTTGAGGCGCGCTTAAGACTTGAGAAGCCGACTAATGACTTCGCATTTTGGATAGAAAATTCACTCGGGGATAAGAAATTAGCAAATAATATTTCAAGCTTTGATCCCTATACAGGTACTTTAGAAGATTTAAGGAAAAAGATTATTCGCATGGTCGAAAGAAGGATAGCGTAATATTATGGCAGAAATAGAAAGATACATTCCTTTGGTGGGTCAGTCCATCATTGATGACCTAAAACTGCTTGGCGAGCGGCTAAAAGGTAAAGTTATACAGCATGTAAATTCTACGCCTGTGGGAGGCGGAGTTGCCGAAATACTAAGCCATATGGTTCCGTTGTTACGAGAGTTAGGCGTAGATACGAAATGGGACGTCATAAAAGGCGGTGAGCAGTTTTTTGGAGTGACGAAGAAGTTTCATAATGCCTTGCATGGGAGGACTGAGGAAATAACCCAAAGGGATTTTGAAGTTTTCATGGAAACAAGCCAGCAGAATATCGAAAATCTTGATACCTACGGAGATGTGGTTTTTATTCATGACCCGCAGCCAATAGCCCTGGTAAAAAAGAGAAGTGCTAATAAATGGCTTTGGCGCTGCCATATTGACGTATCTAATCCCAATGAAAAAGTTTGGGGATTTCTTATGGATTTTATTGCTCAATTCGACTCGGCAGTATTTTCTGCTCCGGCTTTTTCCCGCAAGTTGCCCATTAGGCAATTTTTAATTCCTCCCTCTATAGATCCTTTAAGCGACAAGAATAAAGAATTGCCGCAGGAAATGATTGATTCCGTTTTGAAGAAATATGATATCAAGAAGGACAAGCCGATTATTACGCAGATATCGCGTTTTGACCGTTTAAAAGACCCAATAGGCGTAATTGAAGCGTATTTGCAGGTAAAGAAATATATCAATTGCCAGTTGATTTTAGCCGGAGGTACTGCGGAAGATGATCCGGAAGGATTTAAAGTTCTGGGGGAAGTTAAAGAAAAAGCAAAGAATGACCCGGATATCCATATTTTAATATTACCCCAAAATGATATAGAAATTAATGCATTGCAAAGGGCGTCAGATATAATTATCCAGAAGTCTATTCGGGAAGGATTTGGGTTAACGGTTGCCGAGGCCTTGTGGAAGGCAAAGCCTGTAGTAGCTTCAAATGTCGGTGGGATTCCTCTGCAGATAAAGCATAAATATTCAGGGTTATTGTGTCATTCTGTACAAGGAGCGAGTTTTGCTATAAAACAATTATTAAGCAGCCCTGAATACGCCAAGAAACTGGGAGAGAATGGGAGAGAGCATATAAAAAATAATTTTTTGATAACACGCCATCTGAGGGATTACATGTTATTGTTTCTTTCGTTGTATCATCCTGAAGATGTCGTTCATTTGTGTTAATTTATTAAAAGGGAGCGCTGAATGAGGCTAAGTGGTTGGATTTTTATGATAATTTCATGGAGTTTCATCATCGGTTTGGCGATATTTTGTTTTAGCAAAATATTCAAAAAAGGCCTTGGCGAAGAAGATTCCAAAACGCCAAAACGAATTCAAAAATAGGAGGTATTAAAATGAACGAGACTTTATACCGAGATTGGCCAGTGTATGTTCTTTTGGGAGCGGTAGTATACTTTTTTATTTATGTTATAATAAAAGGCAACTTACCTGAAAAGAAAAATAAAGAAGATCAGGGCAAATAACGAATTAGCCAAAGATGAAAAGAAGATTCGCGGAAGAGACAATTTTACTTATAAGCATCATTAAATGGGTTTTTCTGGCGACGATAATTGGAATAGTTGTTGGTTTGTCGACAACTCTCTTTTTGAAACTCTTAAATTGGAGCAGATTATTTGGTAGCCACTATTCTTATTATTTTCTTTTATTACCTGTTGCCTTATTCTTAAGCGCGGCAATTATTAAATATTTGGCTCCTGACGCAGAAGGCCATGGAACAGAAAAGGTCATTGAGGCTGTCCATAAGCATTCTGGGAAGATTAAAGCAGCGGTTGTTCCCGTAAAGCTTGTATCAACCATTATAACTTTGGCAGCCGGAGGCTCGGTAGGTAAAGAAGGCCCCTGCGCCCAGATAGGCGGTGGGTTGTCCTCAATATTCGCGGATTTGTTCAGGTTCGATGATAGAGACCGTAAAAAGCTGGTAATTTGTGGTATAAGCGCAGGATTTGCCTCTGTTTTTGGCACTCCTATTGCCGGAGCAATTTTTGGTGTTGAGGTTCTTTTCATAGGAGCTATTCTATACGATGTTCTTCTGCCTTCGTTTATTGCCGGAATCATCAGTTATCACGTTTCTTCCTCGTTTGGGATAAGTTATTTTTACCACCAGTTAAACTTTGTTCCTGTTTTTAGCGAGGCCTTCTTTCTAAAAATCGTGCTTGCCGGGATCTTCTTTGGCATTGTTTCAGCTATTTTGATAGAGACGCTGAAATTAGGAAATAAATTATCTTCCAAGATACAGATATCAAAGCCGTTTAAGGGAATTATAGGTGGTATAGTTCTTATCGGCTTAGTTTTTATATTTTCAAAGCAATATTTGGGGTTGGGTTTAGATACAATTGAGAGTTGTTTACAGGGAGCCAAGATTGTTTGGTATGCATTTATTTTAAAGATCATTTTTACCAGTATTACCTTAAATTTTGGAGGTAGCGGAGGTATTGTTACTCCGATATTCTTTGTCGGAGTTGCTTCCGGGAGTTTATTTGCTAACCTTTTAGGGCTGGATCCCGCTACTTTTGCAGCAGTAGGATTGGTAGCAGTATTAGCGGGAGCGGCGAATACCCCTATAGCTGCAAGTATAATGGCTGTTGAGCTGTTTGGCCCAAAGGTAGCGCCCTATGCAACTGTAGCATGCGTGATTAGTTTCCTTATGACAGGCCATCGCAGTGTATATCCGTCCCAAATCCTTTCCATCAAGAAATCACCCTCCTTGTTGGTAGAAACCGGCGAAGAAATAGAAAAAGTAGAAGCGCGGTTTCTGCCGCGAAATAAAAGCTTAATTGGATTATTATCCGGCCTAGCCAAAACAATCAAAACTAAGCTTAAAAAATGATTTTTATTAGTCTATTCATTATATTGGCAGTTGTTTTAATCGCGCCTTTTTCAGTAAAAGTAATTGAAGAAGAGCTTGAGATGTTCCTTTTTGTCATAGGCTGTATTGCCATTACTGTTACATCGCAGTGGAGCATGCCTTTAATAAAAGAAGCCTTGGTTGAGCCGCTGAAGATCACCCTCGCAGTTTTTATTGCCGGTTTCTTGTTCAGAGTTTTACAGAAATATATCGCACATAGCATAAATAAGATTGCTGACGCTATCGGCGTAAAGTTTTTTGTTTTTTTAGTAATAGTAATACTCGGACTTTTATCAAGCGTTATCACTGCGATTATAGCCGCTCTTGTTTTGGTTGAAATAATTACTCACCTTACGCTGGAAAGAAGAAATGAAATTCTTTTAGTAATACTTGCCTGTTTTTCCATTGGGTTTGGCGCGGCTTTAACGCCAATAGGAGAGCCGCTTTCAACTATCACCATAGCTAAGCTTAAAGGCATACCTTACCATGCAGGCTTCCTATTCTTATTTAAGCATTTGTGGTTATTTATAATACCCGGAGTTATATTATTTGGTTTATTAGGCGCAATCTTAATGCCTGATAAACGTCAGAAAGTGCATGGTCTAACAGGCGGGAAAGAAGAAAATATAAAAGATATAAGTATGAGAACGTTAAAGGTGTATTTTTTTGTTATGGCGCTAATATTTTTGGGGCAAGGTTTTAAGCCGATTGTAGAGACTTATATATCGAAAATTCCGCATCAAGGACTCTACTGGTTAAATATGTTCTCGGCTGTGCTTGATAATGCCACCCTCGCCGCAGCTGAAATAGATCCGGGTATGTCTCTTTTACAGATAAAATCAGCTATTTTAGGACTTTTGATTGCAGGAGGTATGCTTATACCCGGAAACATACCGAATATAATTTGCGCAGGAAAACTTAAAATTAAGAGTTCAGAATGGGCGAGATTTGGCGTACCTTTAGGGCTATTGGCAATGACCGGTTATTTCTTTCTGCTAATGTTTATAAAGTAACTCTACACAATCTAAAGGAGGGTGTTATGGAAAAGAAATGTAAAAAGACAGAATCAACAGATTGTATTAAAAAGAAGGCGAAGGAGTTGTGGGAGAAAGATGGATGTAAGCAGGGTAATGATTTAGCCTATTGGTTACAGGCTGAAAAGATTGTAAAAGGGCAAATGAAAAAGTAGTAGTTTATTGTCAATGTCCGGACAAGGAGAGGCGGACAAATTTATCTCCTAATCCTTCAAAGAGTTACGTAATTTCTAGTCAAAAATGACCGGACAAAACGGACAAATTTAGCGAGGAATTACCTCTCTAAACTCAGAATATTCTTGATATATTGAGGTATTATGCCTATAATTAGGCTAATAAATTCAGAGAGGTTTCTATTCAGCTTATGAGAGTGGGACCCCATTTTTGGTTTTCATCTTAAGGGCAGGGATGGTTGCATGCAACTACTTTCTGTGATTATACCTGTTTATAATGAGGAAAGGACGATTGAACAGGTCCTTCAAAAGGTGATCGACGCGCCGCTTCCTCAGGGTGTTCTTTTGGAGGTAATTATTGTTGATGATGGTTCAAAGGATGATACTGCGGGGCATCTGCACGCGTTTCATTCTGACCCGAAGGTTAGAATTTTCCATCAGGTCAATCAAGGCAAGACCGCGGCACTCCTGAAGGGTATCAAGGAGGCCCGGGGGGATATCTTTTTAATCCAGGACAGTGATCTGGAATATGATCCCGAGCAATACCCCCAGCTTCTTAATCCCATCCTGAATAATTCTGCAAGCGTGGTTTATGGATCGCGCTTCCTTGGCCATATTGATGGCATGAAGATCGTCAATAGGTTGGCCAATCTTATTTCTAACTGGACGTTGTCTTTGTTATATGGGGCCTGTATCACAGATGTGAATACCTGTTATAAGGTTTTTCGCCGGGAAGCTTTCGCGGGGGTGGAGATTACATCGCGCAACTTCGCTTTTGAGACGGAGATCACCGTGAAGTTCTTGAAAAAAAAGTTGCAGATTATTGAGGTGCCTATTCGCTACAGTGCCAGAACCAGGGGGCAGGGCAAGAAGATCAATTGGTTAACGGCGCTCGAAATGTATTGGCCTATTATTAAGTTCCGATTTTGGTCTTGACGCATAACTATAGAGAGTGATCATGGTCGCAGGCAGGAGGAAAACATGGATGATGGAATGGCAGGGCGTTCTTCCGGCTTGTCTTTTGACCGCACTTTATTGGACCTACCTTGTTTTTACGTCAAAGATGGCCATCAGTGCGGATGCGTCGGGGTATGAAGAACTAGGGCGTCTTCTTCAACAACATGGGCTGATGAGCTATTTTGTGGGAGGCCCGAATCGCGAACCACTTTTTCCTTTATCGATCTCCTTCAGTATGACGCTAGCCAATCTATGGAACGGGTCGTATCAGTACGTCCAAAAATTTCTTCATCTGCTAATTATCCTGTGGTCGCAGGTCATTATGTTTATTTTGATGCGCCGCCTCAAGATATCACCTGTTGTGATGGCCGGAACACTTTTATATTTCGGTCTCTCGCCCGCTGTTGTGAATTCCGGTATGAGCCTTTTTTCAGAGATTTTATCCTATCCGTTCGTCCTTCTAATCGTTCTGTTTGCCGTGCAGGCCTATCAGGAGGAGGGCAGCGGTTTGGGGCGTATGTCGTTACTGGCTGTTAGCTGCGCTTTATCAGTGCTTGGGTTCATTTTTGTCAAGGCCACGTTCGAGGTGGGCTATGTTATTTATTTCCTGCCTTTTTGTATATTGGCGATCGTGTTCTGGATGAAGGGAAACAAGAGGAGAGGGGTTCTTCTCATTGCTTTTTATATCGGCGTGGTAGCCATTGTCGCTGGGGCGTGCCATATTTATAAAAAAGCGAATGCAACTGTGAACGGGCAGTATTCGATCACGGATAGTACCCGCGGGCCTAGGGCCGTTTACGGGAATGCGGTTCGCAGGACAGAACCTGTCTTTGAGGATAAAGTGGCCTTGGCTTTGGCGAGCGTTCCGGGCCAGGGGAGTTGTCGGAAATTCTTCACCGAGGAAGCCTGCGAGTCTTGGTTCTTTGGTCAATCCGATTTGATTGGCGAC
>JAQTVG010000218.1 GCA_028706895.1 Candidatus Omnitrophota bacterium | reverse complement strand
GCCTTCTCTTCTTCTGTATATCCTGCGGGGTATGCTATACCTTTATATATCCCGCGGAAAAAATTGATTTCAATTTCCGCTCCTGTTGAACCCAATATCTTCATATAATATTTAAAGTTTTTTAAAAGAAGCGGGTAAGCGGTAAAACCTATAACAACAGTAAAATTATTCTTCCTCAAAAATTCCACCCTCTCTGCAAAAACATTTATGTTATCGAAATGCGGGTGAAAACTAAGGCTAAGCGAAATACGTTCCGGAGAAACCGCTTTAACAAAAGAGTCGAGGTCCCCCGAAGAATTAGTAGTGATATCTATCGGGAAATGCATCTCGGATATCCTGCTTATCAATTCCGTAAAATGCGGGTATATAAACGGCTCGCCTCCTGTTAAAACAATGTAGCTGCGCCCGTACATCTGGTAGATCCTTCTCCAATGCACAAGCCACTCATCAGGAGAAATATAAACATTCCGTGCCCCCAGTATCTCCCATCCTGAGCCTTCATAATAAAAACAGTATGGGCAGCGATAGTTACAGGCATAATGCATAATCCAGGTAAAACGCACTTTGGGAATCTCTAATTTATCCATTTAAATAGTAATAAATCCTGCCGTTTCTTGTTGCGGGAGTTTCCACGCCCAGGAATGGTCAAGATATACCGTCCCATGGTCCTGGCCCGAAAGAGATATTTTAAAATTTGCTGCTTTATGTTTATAAAATACCGGCTCTTTTTGATTTATTTTCCACAAACCCACGGATAAATAATAATCGCCTGTTAATAGCGGCGATGCCTGATAAACAAGAGTCATTTCCGGCACGTTTAATTTCCTGAATGCGCCATGGCAGTAAATATCATCGCCGCGGAATAGCCCCACCCACAAATAATAATCCGGGATATTATCGGAAAACTTAAATTCCAGTTTTATTTTAATGTTTTCCTTGGTAAAAAAATCATTCTTGTGGTTACCGATTGAATCTAACAGGCTGGCTGAAACCAGCTCAATACCCGGGGCGGGTATCATTTTTTGCCCTTCACAGTTTATATGCAATGGTATGTCCGGCTCCTTAAGAGCAAAAATATTGAATCTTAACCATCCCTCGTCCGGCTCCCATTTATATTTTAATTTTAACAGTTGCCCGTTATTGTTTTCTCCGGCAATCTCAAATTTATAGCAGCCCACATGATAATCATAGGCCCAAACTTCATTCGTATCCCAGACAGCAACTGAAAAACGGTACTTGCCCGGGGCCAGGCACGATAATTTATATTCTATGCTGAAAAGCCCTTCCCCCCTGGCAATCTTTTCTATCTTATATCCATCGGCTTTGGTATTCGGCCCATAGCAATAAACTCCGTCCTCGCGGAATATTGCTACTCCAAAATGCGGATCTTTAATTTCCTCTTCAACAATAAAACGGACTTCAATCTTTAAACTATCCTTTATATTAAAACTGGCTGCCTGTTTTCCGGAAGAATTACAGGTCCTTACTCCGGTGATTTTTACTTCTTTGCTTCCTTCTTCCCGGCCCCAGAACCTCTTGTCAACCCACCATTTTGATATATTGTACCGCCGGTTCAACATATCAGAAAGCCTTGATTCTTCCAACAAATGCAGGTACCGGCTAATGGCTTTCTGGGGGTGGCCTTTTTCTACGATTTCCCCGTTTTCAAGCAAAAATACTTCTGTGCAAAGCCGGTCTATAATATCCAAAGTCTGGGTGGTAATGACCATTGTTTTGCCTTCTTTTCTATACGCCTCAATCTTATTAAAACATTTCTTCTGAAAGAGAATATCTCCAACGGAGAATATCTCATCAATCAGCAGGACATCAAAATCCACATGGATAGCTATGCTAAATCCCAGCCTTAAACGCATGCCCTGAGAATAGGTCTTTAACGGATAATCCAGGAATCCGTTTAATTCGGAAAACTCAAGGATGCTGCGGAATTTTTTATTTATTTCGCTGCGGCTGATATTAAGAATGGAGCTGTTAAGGTATATGTTTTCCCTCCCCGTCAGCTCATCCTGAAAACCCGCCCCCAAGGTCAGAAGGCTGGAGACCTTCCCGTCTATTTTCATCTGCCCGCTTGTAGGAGACAATATGCCTGAAAGTATATTAAGCAAAGTGGTCTTGCCGGCCCCGTTCCTGCCAATTATGCCGATAACTTTGCCCTTTTCAACTTCCATATCTATGTTCCTCAGGGCCCAGAAATCAATAAGAGTCCTTTGCGCGGGAAAAGAAGTAAAAAACTCCTTGCCTGCCTGAATCTTCTGGCTGGATAAAATGAATTTCTTGCTGATTTTTTCTAACTTTATTACGCTCATTTACATTGAATCTGAAAAACGCGCCTCATATTTTTTAAATACGACGAAACCAAGGAAAAATACAAAGATGCAAACCGCGACTGCCCAAATTATCAACATAAAGACGTTGAGTGACGGCGGTAAGGTTTTTAAATAACCCTTAAGAAATGCCGTCCTGTAAAGAACGAATAACCCCACAAAAGGATTAAGCGTATAAATTATAAAAAACCTGGATGACATATCGGCTACCAGCGCCAAAGTGTAAAATATGGGGCTAAGATAAAACCAGACCATCATGCCGATCTCTACGATGTATTTTACATCCCGCAAGAAAACCTGAAGGCTGGAAAGAATAAGCGCCAGGCCTATAGTAAAAATTGTCTGGAGCAAAATTATGATTGGGAGTAAAAAAATCAGCATTGTGAATTCCATCTTGAAGAAAAG
>JAQTVG010000217.1 GCA_028706895.1 Candidatus Omnitrophota bacterium | reverse complement strand
GACTATTGCCTTATTCGGCTGGACAGGGATACCTGTCAATTTTGAAACAAGACGAGATGTCTTATAAATCTCTTTTTTATATATGCCTGTCGTGAAATCAAATAGATCTTTGCGGACCGCTATACCCATGACAATTTCCTCGAAAGAGGGATTACCTGCGCGTTCGCCTATGCCGTTTATGGTGCATTCAACCTGTCCTGCCCCACTTCTTACAGCGGCCAGAGAATTTGCCACAGAAAGGCCTAGGTCATTATGGCAATGAACGCTTATTATGGCCTTCTGGATATTCGGCACATTGTTTTTTATAGCCTTGATCAAGCTGCCAAATTCATCCGGTATGGCGTACCCAACTGTATCGGGGACGTTTATAGTAGTTGCGCCGGCCTTTATGACCTCTTCAATAACCCTGTACAAAAATTCCCTCTCGCTCCTTGAGGCGTCTTCGGGAGAAAATTCTATGTCGTCGCAGAATTTACGGGCATAAGACACCCCTTCTATAGCCAGCCGGATAATTTCATCTTCGGCTTTCTTTAGTTTGTACTGCATATGTATCTTTGAGGTCGCCAAAAATACATGTATGCGGCCCCTTTTTGCCGGTTTCAATGCATTGGCCGCGGCCTCTATGTCCTTTTTCATACATCGGGCAAGTCCGCATATAATGGGCCCCTTTATCTTTTTGGCTACTTCTTTTACGGAATCAAAATCTCCCGGAGATGAAATAGGAAATCCAGCCTCAATGGCATCAACCCCGAGTTTTGCGAGTTGATAAGCCACTTCAAGCTTACCCTGCGGGGTAAGACTCGCCCCGGGTGATTGTTCGCCGTCCCTTAGTGTCGTATCAAAAATTATAATCTTTTCCATATTATTTAGTTTTTCGCTTTTCGCTTTAAACTTTACGCTCCCTTCATCCATGGCATCATGTTGCGTAGTTCCTTGCCGATCTTTTCTATCTTGTGCTCATTGCCTTCGCTCAATAATTTATTGTAATTCGGCCTTCCTTCCTCATTTTCCTTAATCCATTGTTTGGCGAATTTGCCTGATCTGATCTGCTTAAGCATCTTCTGCATTTCTTTGCGTGTCTTTTTGGTGATGATCCTTGGTCCACAGGTCAAATCGCCGTAACATGCGGTGTTCGATACGCGGCACCTCATACCGCTTATTCCGTATTGCTGAATCAAATCGGTGATTAATTTAAGTTCGTGCAAGACCTCAAAATACGCGATCTCAGGCTGATATCCCGCTTCTATAAGCGTATCGAATCCCGCCTTTATCAATTCTGTTACACCGCCGCACAATACCGCCTGCTCACCGAACAGGTCCGTCTCGGTCTCTTCATCAAAGGTTGTCTCAATAACCCCGGCGCGTGTACCTCCTATCGCCTTGGCATAAGCAAGCCCCAGCTGTTTCGCCGTTCCTGTCGCATCCTGATAAACGGCCAAAAGGCACGGCACGCCTTTATTCTGCTCATACATCTGCCTTACTAATGCCCCCGGGCCTTTTGGCGCAACCATGAAAACATCTACATTTTTCGGCGGCTTTATCTGTTTGAACCGTATATTAAATCCGTGCGAAAAACACAAGGCCTTTCCTTTTTTCAAATTCGGCTTAATGCTTTCGCTGTAAACCTTGGCCTGCACATGATCCTGCGTAAGAATCTGGATTATATCCGCCTCTTTAGCGGCATCGGCTGCAGGAACAGGAACGAAACCGTCCTTCTTTGCCTGTTCATAAGTTGGTGTTCCTATTAATTCAGATACAATTACATCACACCCTGAATCGCGCAGGCACAGGCTTTGGCCGCGGCCTTGGATACCATATCCGATTATCGCGATCTTCTTCCCTTTCAATAGATTTAAATCTGCATCTTTGTCATAATAAATCTTTGCCATTTTTTAACTCCTCCCTATTCTTTAGCAAGCGCAATACGGCCCGTCCTAACCATATCGCTTATGCTATATTCTTTTAGTTCATCCAATAATTTTAAAACACGTTCCGGATCGCCTACAAATTCAACCGTTATTGAATTTGCGCCTGAATGCAGGATCTTGGCATGGTGTTTATCAAGATAACCGGCTACCTTTGCCTTATTTTCCGCATTAACCTTTATTTTGAAAAGTAAAAGTTCCCTGTCTATAAAACCTTTTTTCGTCAGGTCTTTTACCGTGATAATATCTATCAATTTATTGAGCTGCTTTTTGACCTGATCCAGCGTCTTGTCATCGCCCTTAACAACAATAGTCATCCTTGAAACCGTGGGGTCCTCCGTTTCTCCAACCGTAAGAGAATTGATATTAAACCCCCGGGCGCTGAACAGTCCCGCTACCCTCGTAAGAACACCGAACTTATTTTCCACCAGTACCGAAATAATATGTTTCATGCTAAGCTCCCGATCATAATCATCTTATTTATCGCCTCGCCTGACGGCACCATAGGATACACGTTTTCCTCTTCTTCGACGATGAAATCCATAATTACCGTGTTCTCGATCCCCAGCGCCTTTTCTATCGCGGGCCTCACCTCATGTTTTTTGTCAATGCGCATGCCGACTGCGCCGTACGCCTCGGCCAGCTTAACAAAGTCAGGTATGTGCGGCAGGTGCACGTGTGAATATCTTTTCTTATAAAATAGTTGCTGCCACTGCGTGACCATGCCCAGGTAGCTATTGTTTAAAATCGCGATCTTTACATTGACCCCGTTTTCAACCGCTGTTGCTAATTCCTGTATATTCATCTGTATCGATCCGTCTCCGGCGATATCAAATACGATCT
>JAQTVG010000015.1 GCA_028706895.1 Candidatus Omnitrophota bacterium | reverse complement strand
CTTTCAGTTTCTCGTATCTGTGGTCTCCTATCCCCTTTATCTGTTTTAATTCTTCTATATCTTTAAATGGGCCATGGGCATCCCGGTAAGCCATTATGCTGTTTGCCAACTTTGGCGTAATGCCGGAAGCGCCAAACATATCTTCGGGCCCGGCCTTATTTATGTTTATTTTAGTAATACGGTTATCTACCTGAATAAACTGCGTGATACGGGAATTAATTTTCGTGGCGAAATTTACACCTATACCTACAAGGCCCACGCCGAATAAAAATAATATAAGCCGGCGCTCCTGCGCAGTAAAAGCAAACATAAAAAAATCCCTCCTTCTGCTTTAATAGACGCAAAAAAAGGGAAAATCTAACAGAAAATAATTGGGGACAGCGCCCAATTAATCTGGATAGTGTCTAGCCGGGAAATTGGGCGCTGTCCCCAATTAAAGACGTATCTATATGCTATATGACGATATTGACGAGTTTTTTGGGAACAACGATGAAATTTCTAACAACCTGACCCTGGATCCAGGATTTTACTTTATCGTCATCAAGGACGAATTCTCTTAACTTCTGTTCACTTATATCGATGGGCACTTCAATTTTAGAGCGTAATTTACCATTTATCTGGATAGGCATAACAATAACTGATTCTCTGATAAATTTATCCTCGTATTGAGGCCACTCTGCCTTTAGTATGCTTTCTTTATTACCCAGCTCCTGCCACATCTCTTCCATAAGGTGAGGCACAAAAGGCGAGAGTAAAAGTATTACAGCCCTGACTGCTTCGCTTACATCTTTATCAACATTCTGGTAAATCGCGTTCACCAGTTCCATAACCGACGATATCGCGGTATTAAACTTAAAGTTTTCTAAATCCTCGCTGACTTCTTTAATCGTGCGGTGCGTTTTCTTGCGTAGTTCAAAACTTACGATTTTCCCTTGAGGCTGATCTTTACAATACTCAAGCAGGCGCCAAACGCGGTTCAAGAAACGGAATGCGCCTTCAATACCGCGCTCCGACCACTCCATTTCTACTTCCGGAGGCGCCGCAAATAATATATACAGCCTCAAAGTATCTGCCCCATAATTTTTAATGATAGAATCAGGGTCAACGATATTGCCGCGCGACTTGGACATTACCTCGCCGTCTTTTAAAACCATGCCTTGGGTAAGAAGCTTCTTAAACGGTTCGTCAAAATCAATCATATTTAAATCTTTAAAGAATTTGGTAAAGAAACGCGAATACAATAGGTGCAAAATCGCGTGTTCAATCCCTCCGATATACTGGTCAACCGGCATCCAGTATTTTGCCGCTTCTTTATCGAAAGGCCCATTATTGAATCGGGGCGAAGAGAACCTCAAGAAATACCATGATGAATCAAAAAAAGTAGCCATTGTATCTGTTTCGCGGCGGGCAGGGGATTTGCATTTAGGGCAAGGTACATTTACAAATTCTTTAACTTTGCCTAAAGGACTGCCGCCCTCACCCGTGAAAGAAACATCTTCAGGTAATTTTACCGGAAGCTCTTCATAAGGTACAGCAACTATCCCGCATTTCTGGCAATATATAATAGGTATGGGTGTTCCCCAGTAACGCTGGCGGGAAATAAGCCAATCTCTTAGCCGCCAGTGCGTCTGAATCTTGCCGATTTTCTCTTCCTCCATCCATTCGGCAATCTTTATCTTGGCTTCCTCATTGAACAAACCATTAAATTGCCCGGAATTAACCTGCAAGCCATTGCCTTCGTAAGCCGCGTTTAAATATTCAGGGTCCATTGTCTTGATACCGGGCCCATGGATCACGATTCTCATCGGCAGATTATGCTCCTCGGCAAAAAGAAAATCGCGCTGGTCATGGGTAGGCACCGCCATAATCGCGCCTGTGCCATATTCCATTAAAACATAGTCCGCAATCCAGATAGGGATAGTTTCGTTATTTACGGGATTTACGCAATAACATCCGGTAAAAACACCCTCTTTCTTTACATCTTCACTTGAACGGACAGTTTTGTTTTCCGCGGATACCTTGTCAATAAAACTAAGAACTTCTTTTTCTTCGGCCTTGCCTTTAATGATTTCTTTAACTAAGGGGTGCTCCGGAGCCAAAACAATGTAAGTTGCCCCAAAGATAGTATCTGCCCTGGTAGTAAAAACAGGTATTGTTTTATCGCTATCCTTCAGGCGAAAATATATTTCAACGCCCCTGCTCCTGCCTATCCAATTGCTTTGCATGGCCTTGACACGCTCAGGCCAATCCTTTAACTGCTGTAAATCCTCCAGCAGCCGGTCCCTATATTCGGTTATCTTTAAAAACCACTGCTCCAGATCTTTCTGCTCTACTTTTGTATGGCAGCGCCAGCAGCCCCCGTCAATTACTTCTTCGTTAGCAAGGGTAGTCTCGCATGACGGGCACCAGTTTACATTTGACCCCTTTTTATAGGCGAGTCCCTGTTCAAACATCTTAAGGAATATCCACTGGTTCCATTTATAATAGCTGTCATCACAGGTAGAAACTTCCCTA
The DNA here is from genome assembly GCA_028706895.1 of Candidatus Omnitrophota bacterium. Classification (GTDB taxonomy): domain Bacteria; phylum Omnitrophota; class Gorgyraeia; order Gygaellales; family Profunditerraquicolaceae; genus UBA1562. Next base: position 8,394 of record JAQTVG010000015.1, on the reverse strand, counting down.
TCCCAATCGTAAGAATACCCCATTCTCTCCAATTCTTTTTTCATCCACTCAATACACTTATGAGTCCAGATATCGGGCTTGGTATTGTTCTTTATCGCCGCATTCTCCGCGGGCTGGCCAAAGGCATCAAAACCCATCGGGTGCATGACCTTGTAACCCTCTAGCCATTTATAACGGCTGTAGGCATCTCCGATAGTGTAATTGCGCACATGGCCCATATGAATTTTCCCCGATGGATACGGGAACATCTCAAGGACATAATATTTTTTATGCCCTGTTTTAGGCTCAACATTAAAAAGTTTATGCTCAAGCCAGTATTTCTGCCACTTTGGTTCAATTTCGCTAAAAGGATAAGCCATGGTTTTATTAATGCCTTAGTTTTCTTACAATGTTTAAATTCATCATATCATCATGTTCGGTATTCTTGGGTGTTTCCAATATAAACGGCAGGTTCCTTAACTTCGGGTGGTTAACAATCCTCCTTATGCCTTCTAATCCGATTCCTCCCTTGCCGATGTGGTCGTGCCGGTCATGGCGGGAATTTAATGCCCCCATTGCGTCATTCAAATGGATAAGCTTAATCAAATCCAGGCCCACCAGTTCATCTATTTCATCCAGGGTAGCCTGCAGCCCGTCTTTGGTAGAGATATCATACCCTGCCAGATAAGCGTGCGCTGTGTCAAAACAAAGACCAACGCATTCCTTGTGTTTTATGCCGTTGATAATTTCTTTATGGTGGCTGAATTTATAGCCCAGCCACGAGCCTGAGCCCGAAGTATTCTCTAACAATATTCCGACTGGGCAATTATTTGTTTTTTCTATAATTATGTTTAAGGCGTTAATCAATCTTTCTATGCCTGCCTCTTCCGATGTTTCTTTATGGCTGCCCATATGCGTAACAATATAATCCGCTTTCAGGAGCCCGGCTTCCATGATATCTTCAACATAAGCCTCAATAGATGCGTTGTAAAGCCTGGGGTTAGGCGAGGCGAGATTAATCAAATAAGATATATGGATAAACAGGGGCCTTATTTTTAATTTATCCTGCCTTTTGTTAAATTCAGATATATCTTCGGGCCCAATAATGCCTGCGCGCCACTGCTGGGGATTGCGCGCGAATATCTGCATCGTATTGCAGCCCAATTTGTGTGCCCGCTCAAGCGATTCGTAAATTTTTCCTTCGGTAGAAACGTGGACTCCTAAACGCATATTGCTTTAAATTATACTCTATTTATAACTTAGCGTCAAGGATGGCGATTGGGAAAAAGGAGGGAAATGAACTGCTGAATTACATAAACAAAGTTTAATCTATATGCAAAAGATTAAGTTCGCTTCAAAGCACTTTTCAACCTAATTCTTATTGTGTAATATATCTTTCCGAACATAAACAAAAATATCTTTAATAATTTCTAAATAATATTTGCTAAAACCTTTTATAAGTTTATTAGGATATTCGTATATTTTATCCCACCAATATTTATTTAATTCACTTATAAACACTTTTACTCGTATTTCTTCTGAGTTTTTAAAAATATTCAGCCCGAATTTTTTAGCACTGTAATAGCATTTTTCGATATTATGATGATATGATTTTCTATTTTTTAGCTCACTAATATTTACGCCTTTGTGCAGCAAAAATGATTTTAATACTAATTCAAGTGAATGTCTCGCAAGAAATAGCTTGACGTTAATCATTTCAAACAAGAGCGGATATCCAGGATGTTTTTTTATTTTCTTAAAATCATCCATGGTGTTAATTTGCGATATATCCGGAACCTTATCTTTATATACTTGATCGAGAAATTGTAGAGCCTTAAAATATTCTTCTGCAAGACGTAAAAAATCCAATGCTTTTGATTTCTTCATAGCATACCGCTATTCTTGATACAAAAGCCTATTTGCTTGATCAATCTCTTCTTGAGCCTTATTCCAAATCAACTGGAGTGAGTTCTTAGGGATAATATAAAATGAAAAATTCATAAGCTTTGAAAGCCTTTCGTCCACTATTAATTCTATTCCATATTGGGATAACAATGGTCGTAACGCCAAGAGCACTTTCATATCTGTGTAGTCCATCCTGCTCGGATTATCAACATCATGCTTAATCATTGCATCCCACAATATAAGGCTATCTTCATACATTTTTAAAGCTTTGTTATACAGTTCTGAAATTTTTTCTTCTGCACCGGTTAGTTTTTTATCTTTCAGTATTGATAATTCTATGGCAAGATTTTGAACCAACTCATTAAATTTCATAAAATTTACTCCAACATTAGCCGCACTTACTATAGTTTTAGCAGCCCTATAAGTTTCTTCAAATTTATTTTTTTCAATATTTGTAATTAGGTTTTCTCTTTTGTTAACATCTTGAGTCGAATAATTCTTTGCGTCTTCTGCTCGAATCATAAAATACAATAATGTTGAAACAACCATCATTATAACTACTGTTAGAAATATTAATTTTGCCATTAGTATTTTTTAGAGTTTAGCCAGTCAAAACTCACAGCTAAGTATTTGAATCTAAGAACCTTGTTAGAAATAGCCTATTCGGTATACTACTTATTATAATTTCTTACGTCAGAAATTTTATCTTTGCTATAATAACATCCTTTTGTTGATAAAACCGCTGAGGTAGAGCCACCCGAATACCCTATTAAAATATCATTCTTAAAATCGCAAGAAGCAACAAACATTTTCTTTGTTTGTTCTGGTGAAGCATAAAACCAACTCTCAAAAATGCCTTCCTGAAGTTCGTATCTTGTCCAATAATATGGACTTCCTAAAAGATAGAAAACTTGCTCTTTTGTCATACCGATTTTAATAACTCCCTGCCGAAAATCTTCAATTGTATCTTTGGGCCAGTCTTTCTCAATTAAACTCTCTCTATTTTTACTTATTGCAGTTGCGGTTGTGCAGCCGCTTAAAAATAAAATTAAGATAATTAACAAAGTTGTTCCGCAACTAATATTTTCTTCGGGTTTTCTCTTTGGGGTATTCATAATCCCTCTTAAAGCTTCTGCATTCTTTCTTTTAATTCTTTAATGACACGTTCATTGTAAAAATTATTGGTATCTTTAGGACATTTTTCTAAAAGACTTAATAACCAAGACTCGTATTCTTTAAATCTATCTTTGTCTTTTAATTTAGAAAGAATTATTAATGCTCGTTTGAATAAGTCAAATATTGGCCCATTACCGTTCCAGCCCCCCACCTGTACCCATAGACTGAATCCTTTTTTATATTCCTCTATAGCGCTATCGAATTCCCCAAGATATTCATAGCATTCACCAATGTTATACTGAACCCAACTCAAAGCCCATGGTGCTGCCGAGGTAGCTGTAGCCTTCATTTCTAAGCCAAAGTACATTTGTTTACTTGTATCTATAAATAATTTTTTATACTTCTCATAAGCATTCCTTCCCCATTCACTTGTATTTCTAAACCAATTCAATATTTTATCTCTTTCTTCAGTTTTAATCTGGATTAGTTTACAAGGATCATCTCCATTCTTAAGTTTTTCTTTTAGAGAACTTTGAATTTGAGAAAATGGTAAATCAAATTTATTTAACTCGCCTATTAATCTTATTTCCATCGTTATATTCTTATATTTACTTAATCCTTTAATAAATCCTCGATCCTGACTCCTAATGCTTCGGCAATTTTTGCCACATTCTGGACAGATGGTTTTTTAACAACATTGGACTCAATTTTTACGAGAGTCGCGTATGGCATATTGGCTTTTCTGGCGAGGTTATCTTGTGTAATACCTTTTTTCTTACGAAGATTTTTAATATTATCCCCTATCATAATTCTCCTTGACTTACCTAGTTTTAGTAGTAATATTAGGTATATAATCCATATCATTTATATTATAGCAAAATACTCAATAATTATAAGAAATTTTTGTTAGAATAACGAACTCTTTGCGTCTATTATTCTAGGGGAATAAAATGCCAAAGATATATACAAAGAAAGTAAAACAAAAGGTGCGTAATTTAAGAGGTCAGGGTTGGTCTTTAGGAGAAATTGGCTTGAAAATAAGAATTCCTAAAAATACTCTTTCCGGATGGGTTAAAGATATTAAGCTATCAGAAAAACAAAAGGAGCGCATAAGGCAGAAAATAATTTCCTCTGGCGCAATAGGCAGGCCATTAGCTGTAAAAACAAATCGAGAAAAAATGGAAAAATGGAAAGAAAGGATAAAAGCACGGGTAAAACATTTTGGAAAATATGCTCTTAATAATCCAGAAACTGGAAAATTAATATGTGGATTATTGTATCTATGCGAAGGAGCGAAATATCCAGCCTCTAGATTTTTGCATTTCGGGAATTCTGAATCTGGAATAATTTATTTCTTTATTAATTTATTAAGAAAATCCTATTCTATAGACGAAAATAAATTACGTTTCAGCATTAGCTATCGCTACGATCAAAACTATGAAGATTTAAAAAATTACTGGTCGAATTTAATCGGAGTACCTAAATCAAAATGCTTGAATAGCAAGCCGGACACCCGCACAAAAGGTAAACCTACCCAAAAGAAAGATTACAAAGGTATCTGCCGTATAATTTATTATGATACTTCTCTTCAATTTGAGCTGCAATCAATCGGAGATACAATAATAAAAGGGCGGTTTTAAGCGCCCTTTTATTTAATGGTGGAGCTGGAGGGGATCGAACCCTCGGCCCCTTGCATGCCATGCAAGTGCTCATCCCAGCTGAGCTACAGCCCCAAAAAAATTTATCTATTGACCATTCCTATTTTAGAATATAAAATAGCTTGCGTCAACTAAATAATGCCGGAGTGGCGGAATGGCAGACGCAGCAGCCTCAAAAGCTGCCGAGGGCAACCTCATGGGGGTTCAAGTCCCTTCTCCGGCACCAAACCAAACAACTATTATTTAATTGACTTGCAACTATTATTGTAGTAAGCTTTTTAAACAGCATTATTCGGCGGTTAATTTAAACAAAGGAGGGTAAGATGAAACAAAAATGTATTATCTTACAAGTCTTAATAATTGCTTTTATTTGTCTTGGAGTATTTGTATCGGCTCCCGCCATCACTTATGCCCATACAGAAACGCTTGAGAGCCCGATGATAAAAGATGCGCAGGTAGCGCTGGATAGCGCCAATGTAACCCCGGTCCTCAAATGGGTCAAGAAAGAACGTGAAACTGAGATTAAAACCGCATTCAAAAAAGCGTTAACCGAAAGAATCAAAGACCCCAACATCACAAAACGCGCTGATATGGATTTTTTTGAGACGCTGGTACGCATTTACCACGAAGGCGAAGGAACCGGCTACGCAAAGTTAAAGCCGGGATGGGCGCAATTGAACAATGCCGTAATATTGGCCCGTGAAGCATTCTATAAAGGCTCTCCCGAAGAACTCCTGTCTGTTATAGGAAATGACGTAGCTGCGGGTTTACGCAGGCGATATGTAGATGTTATGGAAAAAAGAGCCCGCGCGAATGACAGCATTGAGGCAGGCAGGGAATTCGTAGAATCCTGGGCAGAGTTTGTGCATTACGCAGAACGCCTGTATAACGACGCTAGAGCCAAAAAGACCGCGCCTATCGGCCCGTAATCTTACATAAGATTATTTTATTATAGTTTATTTGGAAGTTTTTTCGCGAGGATATTTTTGTTTATGTACGGCGTTATTGTCCGGTAAATACGCTGGGCAATAACATTATATCCGGCGGCATTAGGATGTATAAAATCGCTCTTTAGGCTTGGGTTAGTTATTATCCCGTTCAATACGTGGGGAATAAATATCGCCCCCTTTTCTCTGGCAAGATTATAAAATGCCGAACGGTATTGTTTAAGGATCAGCCCCGTGCTTATATCCACAACCGCTACCATCGCCCCCCCTGCATGGGCCGCGTCTATTATCTTACCCATATTATTCAAAGTTACGTCCTGAGGGATTTTTCTTAAAAAATCATTCCCGCCGAATTCAACAATTACCATAATCGGGTTCCTGTCCAGGACATCTGACTTAACACGTTCCAGCGCCTCCGTAGAGGTATCACCGTCTATACCGGCGTTTATTACCGGAATGCTGGTCATTTTAGCTAAAGCCGAAGGGTAATCCCCTCCCGGCTCTGCGCCATACCCGAAAGTAATGCTGTCTCCGAAACAAACAATACTTTTACCGCTTGAATCTATATTCCTTACCTCTGTCTTGGCGCAACCAGCCGAGAAAACAACTGCCAGGCCAAAAAGAATAAAAAATAATATTCCAGGCTTATAGTTATTTTTTCTCATGTTTTAACCTCAACTGGCCGCAGGCCGCTTCAATATCTTCTCCGCGCGGCCTCCTTAAAGTAGTATTAATACCGGCCTTTTCCAGATAATCCCGGAATGACAAAATTTCGGGTTTAGCGGGTGGCTGTATACCTAATTCCTTTACGGCATTAGAAGGTATAAGATTAACCTTGCAATTTAACCCTCTTAATATTTTACTTAATTTTAAGGCGTTTTGCAATCCAGAATTTACATCTTTAATCAGGATATATTCAAAAGTTATCTGCCGGTTTGTTTGATTTATATATTCACGGCAGGCGCTTATCAAATCTTTTAACGGATAAATTCTGTTTATAGGCATAAGGCTGGACCTTGCCTTATCATCCGCGGCATGCAATGATACTGACAACTCCACCTGCAACCCCTCCTCTGATAACTTTTTAAATACAGGGACGACTCCGGAGGTAGAAATAGTAATTCTTCTGGCGCCTATATTAAAAGTAGCGGGAGAATTTATTATACGGATTGCCTTTATTACATTATCATAATTATCCAGCGGCTCGCCTATGCCCATAAAAACAAGATGCGTGAGCTTCCTGCCTTGTGAGTTGTTTTTTAAATATAATACTTCTTCAATTATCTCCTGACTCGACAGGTTTCTTTTAAAACCCAAAACTCCGCTGGCGCAAAAACTGCAGGCAAATTTGCATCCGGCCTGCGTAGAAATACAACCGGTAATTCTTTTTTCCGTGGGTATGATAACTGCCTCAATAAAATTCCCGTCTTTTAATTCAAGAAGGAGTTTTTCTGTGCCGTCGCTGGATTTGACCTTTTTAACTAATTTTGAGCTTAATATACAGAAGTTTTCTTTTAGTTTTCCCCGTAAATCCGAAGGTAAATCGCTCATTTCTCCAAAATCCAGGGCGCCTTTTTTGTATATCCAAGAGAATACCTGGCGCGCGCGAAAAGGATGCTCGCCCCATTTCGTAAAAATCCCTTCCAATCCTTTTAAATCCAGCTCTTTGATATCCTTCACAGGAGTTTTCTTAAGGTTTCTTTGTCAATCTTACCTACCCTGTTTTTGGGGAGTTCTTGCATGAATTGAAAGTGATGCGGAATCTTGAAATGCGCTAAATGCTGGCGGCAAAAATAACGTAAATCCTCTTCGCTGACGCTGGTTCCCACTTTTAAGGAGACGAACGCCTTGGGGACCTCCCCCCTTAATTTATCCGGCACCCCGACAACAGCCACTTCCGCGATATCATTATGTTTATGGATAGTGGCCTCTATTTCAGGCTCAAAAACAATTTCGCCTCCCACTTTAATCATTTCTTTTTTTCTGCCTACTATATAAAGGTAGCCTTCTGAATCCAATTTTCCCAAGTCTCCGGTATAAAACCAGCCGTTACGCAGCGCCATAGCTGTTGTCTGGGGGTCTTTGTAATAACCATCCGTAACAACCCAGCCTTTTACCACTATTTCGCCTACGCTTCCGGGAGCAAGCTCCTTATCCTCATCATCAAATATCTTTACATCTATCCACGGGGCTGCCTTTCCTACACTTTCAACTTTTTTTGACCCTAAAGGTATTACATTGGTAGGGGCATTGGTCTCAGTCAGTCCCCAGCCATTAAGAAGGTGCGCCTGCGGGCAATATTGATAGAACCTGCGTAATGCCTCGGGGGAACTCGGCGCCCCAAAAATAACCATCCAGCGCACGCTTGATAAGTCATGGCTTTCAAATTCTTTTAATTGCAGGAGCGCGTAATACATTGAAGGCACTATCCAAAAACAGGTTACGCGGTATTTCTGTATATTCTTTAAGTATTCCACGGGTATGAAACGTTCCATCAGAACCATTGTAAGGCCGAACGAAATGCAATTCTGAAGGTATATGAGCCCGCCCAAATGCGAGAAAGGCAGCGCGCATAAAATAATATCCTTTTCATTAAAATCTACAAAGTGAGTCATTGCCCGGGGCGGCGCTTCCAATTGCAGGTAATTTATCAACACCCCCTTGGGCTTGCCCGTTGTGCCCGAGGTATAAAAAATAATACTATAATCCTTATCCTGGATTTCAGCTTCAGGGAATATATTTTTTCCTTTCTCCAGCAATTTTTCAAAAGACAAAAAACCATCTATCTC
>JAQTVG010000216.1 GCA_028706895.1 Candidatus Omnitrophota bacterium | reverse complement strand
GTTCTCCTCTAAGGCCTGCGTAGAAAGAGTAGGCAGTATTGCCTGCGCCAAGGCATTGCTGAAAATACCTATGGGAAATTGGATAAGCCGGTAAGCAAAATAAAGCACCGCTACCCCTCCATCTCCGACAACCGCAATCAAAGAACCAAAGATAGAATCAACGAAGTTATTCAGCTGATAAATTCCGGAGCTGGCTATCCGGGGCAGCATAAATCTCCTGACCTGTACCAGGCCGGGGTGATTAAAATTAAAAATCAGCTTGGGATTAAAACCTTTCCTATATAAAACAGGTACCTGCACCGCCAACTGCAGCAGCCCGCCTAATAAAACTCCGCTTGCCAACCCTTTAGTACCTTCTCCGAAAAGTAAAGCGCAAATAATTATGGAGATATTTAAAAGGCAGGGTGCCAGCGCCGAAACAGTAAAGTTCTTAAGCGAGTTTAACACCGCCATGGCATAAGCGGCCAGGCCAATAAGCAGTATATAAGGGAAAATAATCCGGTTCAGCCGTATGGTTGCTTCTAATTTCTCCGGAAAAGGGATAAAGCCCGGGGCGATCATGCGCACGATAAGAGGAGAGAAAATAATCCCCAGGATGGTTATAATGCTTAACATAACCAGCAGCAGGTTCAATAGTATATTGGCCAGCTCCCAAAACTCTTCCCTTGAGCGTTTAAGGTTATATTCGCTTAAAACCGGGACAATCGCGGCATTAGAAGCCCCTTCACCGACAAAATCCCGGAACAGGTTAGGTATACGAAAGGCGATAACAAATGCCTGCGCATGGAGGTAAACCCCGAAGAGCCTGGCGATAACCACATCCCTTATGAAACCCAGGATGCGTGAGGCAAGGGTAGCCAGGCTAATCACAGTTGCCGAGCGCGCAACTGCCTGATTATGGCTGCCTAAAGAATATTTGCTTGTTGACATGAGTAATTAATTATGCTTTAATATTAAAAATTAATAAATTAACTAATGCCCTTCCGGGTAAGGAGAATAAATGCCAAGGCGTAAAACATCATTAAAAAGCAACCGCGTAAACAAAAGAAAACATACCCGTAATGTCAAAGTAAAGCTTCAGCTCAAGAAGGCCGTAAAGAAATTCCAGGAATTACTTGATAAAAAGAACTCCGCTGAAGCCAAGACATTCATTGCTAAAGTTTTCTCTCAACTGGATAAAGCGGCGAAAAAAAATATCATCCATCCGGCAACGGCTAACCGAAAAAAATCACGCTTAATGCTGCGCTTGGGCAAATCCGCATAAACCAACAACTAATTTTTCCAAGGCAAAGGCAGGCTTTAGCCTGCCTGTTTTTATTTCCACGTCGCAGCCGAGAAGAAGTTTGAGTTTCCGCCTGGCTGCCAAGTTCTGGACCCCCTGTTTTTCCCAGGCATAACGCAAGCCTCCCAGAATACGCTCAGGGGCCTCTCCGTTCTTTAAAAGCTGGTTCAAAAGGCGCAGGGCACTATCTGTTTTCTTTAACTCAATCTGCCGGCTTAAAGCAAAGGTGTCCGGGTTGACTGTTTCTTTAAAACGCATGACCTTGGCAGACCGGGATATATCCTGGATAAAACTGTCCTGATAATCATAATGCTCCAGTATCAAAACCAGAACTAATTGCTTATTCGGCTTCTTGGCATAGCTCAAAATAAAATCCCGGCTTGGCTCATCCAGGGAATCTACGTCTTTGATTACGATAATCCTTTTGGCGCTTTTCAGGGGGATAGCCAGGAACCTCTCCTGGATATCTTTTAAGGTTATTTCTTTGGCGTATAATGTGTCGAGGTTGAAATCCTGGAGTTCTTCCGGAAGGAATTCCTGTTTTATTTTCCTAAGCTGGGCTTCTCTGGCCTGGATGTCCTGGCCGATGAGTAAATAAACCATGTCACCATTGTTCAACTGTGCGCTCGACAATCCGGCGAGCTAAATCTTCCACTGCCTTGGTCACGGCGCCGGATTCTGAATTATTTCCTTTAGATATGTTGTCAGGCGCAAAGGTGGTAAAATAAGAATAATTGCCGTTAAAGTTCTTTTCTTCCCAAACCAGCTTATTTTCTTTTTGATCCCAGAGGCTTAAATTTACGTAAATATTAATACGGTATTCAGTAATATCCTCGCTACTCTGGTCATAACTTAATGGGTCTTTGCGGTACTCAACTAACTCTCCTTTGAGCACTAAATCCGCCTGGGCCTCTTTTACCGGCTTAAGATTACCGTCAAAAAGATAACGGTTAATTACCTTTTTAGTAATATCCGTTTCCAGCATCGGCCGGTAAATACGGTATTTATTGGCAGAATAGGATTCCTGGGTTACATCCACTTTATTTAAAAACGGGGTTATGTAAATTGTGCTGTATTTACCGTAAAGCATAGAACGGGTAGTATAGCCACATCCGGAAAGAGCGGCAGACAGCAGGCAGAATGCAGTAGTCAAACATAGAAAAAATAAAACCTTATGGCTTTGGCTATCGGAAGGCAAACCCTGCCTTGCCGGCAGGCAGGCATTGTTCTCTAACTTATTTTTCATTTTTGCGCTCCATTATCTGCAGCCTGGCCGCAGCTTGAGCGGCCCAAGGGCTATCTGTGTAGTTGTTAATCAGGTCATTATAATAAACCTTGGCTGATTCAAACGCCTTCTGCTTCTCATAAAATCTGGCAATATCAAAGTTTGCCTGTGCCTCTTTCTCCCTGATTTCGTTAATGCTCTTTTCAGCATCAAGAGAAAGCACGGCATCAGGATGCTCCTTCACAAACTGCTCAAACTGTTCTTTTGCCTCCTGGG
>JAQTVG010000215.1 GCA_028706895.1 Candidatus Omnitrophota bacterium | reverse complement strand
TATACGTGTGTCGGAATTCCTGCAAACGAGCGAGTCGTAAACCGTAGTGCACGGCAAAGATTTTCAGCACGCGAGCAAAGCCCGCAGCGAAATCACTAAATTGTCAAAGTGCGCCTGGCGGGAGTCGAACCTGCACCACTAGCTCCGGAGGCTAGTGCGCTATCCATTGCGCTACAGGCGCGTAAATCATTTCTTATTACAGCCATTAACAGGAACCTTCCAAGAGCACCTCAAACCTTGTGATACGATCTATCATTCTAGGGTCAAACGTCTTAAGTTGTTTTTCAAAAAAACATTTTCTGCCGGCGCTAAAATTATTTACAGTTATCATTGTCCTAATCGGCGGCGAGCCTTTAATAAATATAACCATTTTAAAAACAGCGGAGTGATAGTTTGCGCCAGAATTATTATAAAGCTCGCCCCTTACAACTACCCAATTCTCCTTGTCGTGTTTTTGGAATTGGACATTTTTAGCAGCAAAAGACATACACTAACCTCCGCCTATTTACGAGCACAAATTACAATGCTTCCTTCGCGGCCGAAATAACAAAGTCTTTATCATTAACCTTGAGTTGCTGGATAGAAAATCTTCTAAATTTGCTGGCGCCCTTTTTAGCTAATATATCCTGCATATAATTTATGCAGCGCTCTCTGCCCGCGCCGCTGCCATAAGTTGTGAACAAAACTATATTTTTACCTTCCACGCCAAAACATTTATCAAGAAAAGTATTAACTGCGGGGGCCGGGCCAAAAGCCCAAACCGGAGTTCCCAGGCAAATTAAATCATACGCGCCAAGATTAAAATTAAGGGGCCCGATCATTCCTCTCTTATGGCTGATTGCCCTGCGGCATTGGCCCAAAAAAGTTTTAGACTCATCCGGGCAAACAAGCTCTGCCTGCTGGACTTCACCTTTACCTGTTAAAACCTCGGCTAATATACCTGCTACTTTTTCGGTATTGCCGCTGTAAGAATAATACACAATTATGCTCTTCATTAAAATAAACTAAGCTGCTTTTCTGCCGTACCCTCTTTATCATCGTCCGGCAATATGGCTATTTTACCGTATTCTCCGTCGTAGCCTGCCTGGATATGCACTTTGCCCTGCCTGACTTTTATAATACCCTCGGCGATTTTTGCCGGCAGGCTCTTTCTCAAGGCATCATTTGGCACCTTACTTAAAATCTCGAATTCATTTCCCAGTCTTGCGATGCAGCCGTGATACTCCCTTTCCACGCCCTGTGAGGCCTTAGAAATTCCCTTAGCCTCGGCAATAATTTCATCTAAAGGAATAAGGTTCTTGAAAGGTATGCTGTTTGACGGGATATACCCCTGAGGCCTGTCTGCCAGTTGTTCAACCCTGTTCATTACTCCTACGGTTACAGGCTTGCCGCATTTGGGGCATTTACCCTGATGTTCCCGGGTCTGCGCAGGCGAAAGCCTTGTTTCGCAAAGCCTATGCCCGTCATAGTGGTATTTGCCTTCTTCGGGGAAGAATTCTACGGTATACAAAAACCTCTTTTTATCTTTTGTTTTTAAAACTTCTCTTATGGTTTTATAATCCAAGTCGCAATCAAACACATTCGCTTCTCTTCCTATCTTGGAGGGCGAGTGCGAATCGCTGTTAGAAATAAGCGTGAACCTGTCCAATGCGCTTAGCCGCCAGTTCATTACCGGGTCGCTGGATAAGCCGGTTTCAAGAGCGAATATTTTGGGTGTCTGCTCTTCAAAACAATCCTCAATCCGGTCAAATCCAGACATTGAGCCGAATAAGCTAAACCATGGGGTCCAAATATGCCCTGGAATAACCATACAGTTTTCATCAATATCAAAAACAATGCGCGCGAGTTCTGCTGCATCCAATCCCAGTATTGGCCGGCCATCCGAAGCTAAATTACCGCAGCGGGAAAGGGTTTCATTTATTTTATCCGTAGTCTTAAATGAAGGGCTGAATATTATATTATGTATGCGATAAGTCTTGCCTTTTTTTGAATAGATGCTGCTGATTTCTGTGGTTAAGATAAAATAAACATCGTTATATTTAAATAGCCCGTTACCCAAATCTTCAAAATTGCCTTTTAATTCCTCAAGCCAAAGATGGTGCGTAAAATCGCCTGTTCCCATCAGGGTTATGCCTTTTAATTTTGCCCATTCAGAAAGATGTTTGGTATCCATGTCGCGGGAGGTAGCGCGGCTGTATTTAGAATGAATATGAAAATCAGCTACAAATTCCATTTATTCTCCTTTAAAATCCTGGGCATTATAAGCGATGCCGCCATTGCAGATTGTGCACTCAACCCTGCCGGTTAACTTTTTGCCGATGAATGCTGAGTTTTTAGATTTGGAGGTTAACCCTTCTTTAGTCACGACCCATTCCTTATCCAGGGAAACCACGATAATATCCGCGTCCGAACCCACTCCTAATGTCCCTTTAGGTATTCCTAAAATTATCGCGGGATTAAAACAGAGTTTTTTTACCAATTCAGGCCACGTAAACAAACCTGTATTTATTAACTCGGTTATACTAACCGCTAATTCTGTCTCCAGGCCCACCACTCCGAACTCTGCGCGGTCAAACTCAATCTCTTTCTCGTTTTCTGTGTGCGGCGCATGGTCTGACGCGATAACATCTATTACTCCATTTTTTAAACCTTCTCTCAATGCTTCCTTGTCTTCGGGGCTTCGTAATGGCGGGTTCATCTTCATATTTGTATCAAAACCCATAACTGATTCTTCGCTCAATGAAAAATGGTGCGGCGTAACCTCAGCGGTGACTTTTACGCCTTTTTTCTTGGCTTT
>JAQTVG010000214.1 GCA_028706895.1 Candidatus Omnitrophota bacterium | reverse complement strand
AAAGGGGCTTTACGCTTGTTCCTTTAAAAGCTTATTTTAATGACCGCGGTTTTGCCAAAATAGAGCTTGCTCTGTGTAAAGGCAAGAAAAGCTACGACCGTCGTGAAGACCTTAAGCGCAGGGAAACAGACCTTGAAATGCGGCGGGCATTAAAGAACAGAAGAAGAAAATAGCTCATTGAAATTTTGGGGGTGAAAGGGCTCGACTTAGGTAAGTCGGGTAAGGGCAGCATGCCGCGGACGCGAGGTTAGCCGCGTTAACAATCCTTGCAAAACATAAACGCAAACACAACAGTGTTAAACCGTTTACCAGCATTACAGCCAGTAATGGCTCCAATGCCGGTAATGGGCGTACAGTCTCCGTTAATCTTTAATTAATGGAGCCTCTCATTAGGCGGCCTGTGGCCTAAATGAGAGCCTTAACAGGCTGGTTCCGGGAAATTAGCCTTTGGGCCCGGGACGAGATTTAAAAAGGATGCGGCCTGTCTGATCCTGTTTAGCGGAGCAGGCAGGAGTAAGCGTAAAAGATAAACTAAGCATGTAGCGGCTTTTACGCGATTACTTAGGGACGGCGGTTCAATTCCGCCCACCTCCACCAATAAAATTTATGCAAATTAAAAAATCATTTATACTGATTATCGGCTGTTGGCTATTGGTTAGCTTCTTATCCGGATGCGCTACTACACCCGGCAGGGCAGTTTTGCCTACTTATAATATTGATGGCGTAAGTTATGTATCCCTGGCTTCTCTTTGCAAATCAGAAAACATAAGATGGGAATATGATACATATACCGGGAGAGCGTATTTAAATAAGGGCACGCATAGGATAAATTTAATGGTAGGCCAGAGGCTGGTTCTTGTTGATGGCATGCCCCAATATTTAAAGCATCCCGTAGATATTTATCAGGGCGCAATTGTCTTGCCCTTCAGGTTTAAAGAACAGATTCTGGACGTTTTATTTAAAAATGCGTATTCTGAACGCGGGATAAATTTATCTTCAGCGAGGATTAAAAAGATTGTTATTGATGCCGGCCACGGCGGAAGAGACCCGGGCACAATAGGGAAAAAAGGCCTGAAGGAAAAAGACGTTAATCTGGATATTGCCAAGAGGCTTGCCAAATTATTGAGGGATGACGGTATAGAGGTTGTAATGACGCGTTCTACGGATGACTATATTTCCCTTGAGCGCAGGGTAGCCATAGCCAATAATTCCAAGGCAGACCTTTTTGTGAGCATACATGCCAATGCCAACCGGGTAAGAAGTTTAAACGGCCTTGAGGTCTATTATATTACTCCTCATGCAAACGATTCTAAGCGCGCTTTGCAGTCCGCCCAGAACGTGGCATTAAATTTAGACAGGTCCAGTTTTGCCTATACCCCGTCTTTAAATTTAAAGGCAATCCTGTGGGATATGAAACATACTTCTAACCGCGCTGAATCGGTAAAACTTGCCCGCAATGTTTGTATTTCCGCAGGCAGCAGCTTAGATACAAAGATAATCGGCATAAAAGGAGCGCCTTTCTATGTTTTAAAAGGCGCGCATATGCCGGCGGTTTTAATTGAGGTAGGCTTTTTGTCAAATTATAACGAAGAGCGGCTTATAAGGAATTCTTTCTACCGTCAGCAATTGGCTGAAAGTATTGAGATGGGTATAACAAAATATGCGCGTAACCTCGCATTAATAGAATCGGCAAGCAGATGAAACCAATAGGCGTATTTGATTCCGGCGTAGGGGGGCTTACAGTGGTTAAAGAATTAATCCGCCAGCTGCCCGGTGAAAATATAGTTTATTTCGGAGATACTGCCCGCGTGCCCTACGGGATAAAATCAAAAGAAACGGTAATCCGTTTTTCTATTGAGAATATTTTATTTTTATTAGAACAGGACGTAAAACTTATATGCGTTGCCTGTAATACCGTCTCTAGCGTCGCCCTTCCCATAATAAAAAGCCATTTCCGGGTGCCGATTGTTGGAGTAATCACACCCGGAGTCAGGGAAGCGGTGTACGCCACACAGAATAAACGTATCGGCGTTATCGGCACGCGCGGCACCGTAAAAAGCAATGCCTATGAAAAACAGATAAAACAGCTGGACCCTTCAATGAAGGTTGTTTCTGTGGCCTGCCCTTTGTTTGTGCCTTTTGCCGAGGAAGGGCTGCTTGAGGGCGGTGAAGTCTTAAGCATAGCCAGGAAATACCTGAAGCCATTAAATAAATTCGGGGTGGATACGGTTATCCTGGGGTGCACGCATTATCCTTTGCTTAAGCCCGTGATTAAAAAAGTATTGGGCAAGGATGTTACCTTGATTGATTCCGCCAAACAAGTCGCCATTGAAGTAAAAAGAATCTTGGCTACAGAAGGGTTGCTTAACACGGACAGAAAGAAAGCCAGCCATAAATTTTATGTCAGCGATAACCCGGAGTGGTTTACGGGCCTGGCAGCGAGGTTTTTAGGCGCGCCTGTATCCGGGGCAAGGAAAATAAATAATGTATAACATAAAAGTAGAGGCATATTTTAGTTCAGCGCATTTCCTACGCAATTATAAAGGCAAATGCGAAGATTTGCACGGCCATAACTGGAAGATAGAAGCTGTTGTGGAAGATGAGAAACTCGGCAGCTCGGGCATGGTGATGGACTTCAAAGATTTAAAAATAAAATTGAATAAGATTTTAGGAAAATTAGACCATAAATGTTTAAATGATTTTGCCTATTTTAAAAAAGTAAACCCGACTTCAGAAAATATCGCGCGATACATATACAAAAACCTTAAAGCCAAAATTCCCAATCTTAAGCTGGTCACA
>JAQTVG010000213.1 GCA_028706895.1 Candidatus Omnitrophota bacterium | reverse complement strand
ATTTGTTAACTCCCCAGGGAATAAAGGTTAAAATTCAACTTACCCATAAGTTCTTAACCAGCAAAATTCAGGAATATGAAAGATTAAAAGAGGAAATAGACCGCCTAAAGAAAGAAGAGGCGGTTATTTTATCAGGGCAGGAGCCTGGTTAATTATGAAAGGAATAATTTTATCTGGCGGTAAAGCGACAAGGTTATACCCTATAACAAAAGGCGTGTGCAAGCAATTGCTTCCTGTTTATGACAAGCCGATGATTTATTATCCCCTGTCAGTTCTAATGCTTGCCGGGATCAGAGACATACTTATAATTTCTACGTCAAAGGATACCCCCCGTTTTAAAGATTTATTAGGAGACGGCAATGACCTGGGTGTAAAGCTTTCTTATCTAACGCAAGACGAGCCGGAGGGCATAGCGCAGAGCTTTATTATCGCGGAGAAATTTATAGGCAAGGATAGCGTATCTTTAATCCTGGGCGATAATATATTTTATGGCGGTAATCTGGTGGAACTATTAAGCGAGGCGTCATTACTGGAAGAAGGGGCGCTGGTATTTGGTTATTATATAAAGGACCCCAGGCGTTACGGGGTTATTGAGTTTGATGATGCCTGTAATGTTGTCTCTATTGAAGAAAAGCCGGGGAACCCTAAGTCAAATTACGCGGTTTGCGGCCTTTATTTCTACGATAACAATGTTGTCAAAATTGCTAAAGGCCTGAAGCCGTCCAAAAGAGGAGAGCTTGAAATTACTGATGTCAATAATGAATACCTGAAGAAGAGGGAATTAAAAGTTAAATTGCTGGGCAGGGGCTATGCCTGGCTTGATACGGGTACGTATGATTCTTTAATTGACGCCTCATTATTTATCAAGACTATAGAGGAGAGGCAAGGATTGAAAATAGGCTGTATTGAGGAAGTTGCTTTTCGCAAAGGTTACATAAGCCATAAGCAGTTACAGAAACTCGCCAACGATATTAATACTAGCTATGGAGAATACCTGAAAGGGATAAAAGAGAATGAGGGGTAGTATTTTGGTATTAGGCAGAGGATTTATAGGCAAAAGGATAAGCCATGGGCTGGGCTGTGCCATATCGGAGAGGAAGATATTTACCTTAAAGGATGCGGAGGACGAAATAAAGAAGAAAAAACCGAAAATTTTAATAAATTGCGCCGGGCATATAGGCGGGAATGTGGATGATTGTGAATTGGATAAAGACAAAACTTTATTCGCGAATGCTTTTCTCCCGCTTATTCTGGCTGAGGCAGCTTTAAGGAATAAAGTAAAACTAATACACGTCAGCACAGGTTGCATTTATCATTTTGACTATAAAAAAGATAAACCGATTAACGAAGCCAAAGTTCCTGATTTTTTGGATTTATTTTATAGCAGGAGTAAAATTTATGCCGAAAGAGCGTTAGAAGTATTAAGCAAGCAGTTTAATATTTTAATCGCCAGGATCCGCATACCCTTGGACTATATCCCGCATAAAAGAAATATCCTTACCAAGCTCCTTAGTTATAAACAAGTTAACAACCTCCCTAATTCTGTTACGTACCTTCCGGATTTCATTAATGCGCTTAAACACTTAATAAAAATAGACGCGCGCGGCATTTACAACATGGTAAACAAGGGCGCGCTCAAATACAAGGACATGCTTGATATCTATATAAAATATTCCCCGGGTTTTAATTATGAGATAGTAGATTTTAAAAAATTGAATATGCGCAGGACCAATCTTATTCTATCTACTAAAAAGCTGGAGGATGCAGGTTTTAATGTGCGGGATATACACGAGGTATTGAAAGAATGCGTAAAAAAATACATAAAATATTAGTCACCGGAGGTGCCGGTTTTATCGGCAGCGCCTTTGTCCGTTTGTTATTAAAAGGAGGTGCTGATGTTAATGAGAATCTCCCTGAACTGGCCGTTGTTGATAAACTCACTTATGCCGGAGATTTGGCAAGATTGCAAGGAGTCGAAGGCAAATATAAATTCTATAAAACCGACATCTGCGATAAGAAAAGCATAGGGGCAATCTTTAATAAAGAAAAACCGGACATTTTAGTAAATTTTGCAGCCGAGACCCACGTTGACAGAAGCATAAATGATGCATCAGCTTTTATAGAAACTAATATCAGGGGGGTACATATTCTATTAGAAGCTTCAAGAAGATACAAAATAAAAAGATTCTATCAGATTTCTACGGATGAAGTGTATGGGGATATCATGCAGGGCGGGTTTAACGAAGCCTCTCCGTTAAAGCCCAACAGCCCTTATGCTGCTTCAAAAGCAGCGGCAGATTTATTAATTAAATCTTATATCAGGACATATAACTTTCCTGCAGTTATTCTCAGGCCTTGCAATAACTACGGGCCGTGGCAATACCCGGAAAAACTTATTTCGGTAATAATAAATAACGCTATTAATAGCAGGAGAGTCCCTGTATATGCAAAAGGCTGGAATGTAAGAGAGTGGATTTATGTAACTGACTGTGTAGAAGCAATATTTTTATTGTTAAATAAGGCCAAGGCAGGCGAAATTTATAATATAGGCAGCGGCCATCATGAAAAGAATATAGATGTGGTAAAGCAGGCCTTAAGGATATTGAAGAAGCCTTTTGGTTTGATAGAATTTGTTAAAGACCGCCCAGGGCATGATTTTCGCTATTCTCTTGACTCTTCAAAGATAAAAAAGTTAGGATGGAGGCCAAAAGTAGATTTTCTTTCAGGCTTACAAAATACTGTTGCTTGGAGCATAGCAAACTATGGCTGGTTACTGGATAAGGAGAAATAGATGGTTAATATAGGGCAA
>JAQTVG010000212.1 GCA_028706895.1 Candidatus Omnitrophota bacterium | reverse complement strand
CTGCGGAGGTTTTCCCCCCATTGTTTGATCTCTTTAGGTATGCCAAAAGATACCACGGTTAAATTTCTGGACAGGGTTTTTAAGGGCATGGCCTATATGGCCGCAAAATTTAAAATAAATATAGCCGGAGGAGATTTGAGCCGGGCAAAGCAACTGGCCATTGATGTGAGCATGCTGGGGATCGTAGAGAAGAAATACCTGGTTTTAAGAAGCGGGGCAAAAAATGGGGATATAATATTTGTCACCGGGGCGCTCGGCGGTTCTATAAAAGGGAAACACCTTAAATTTATCCCGCGCCTGAAAGAAGCGCGGCTTTTAGTAAAAAATTTTAAAGTAAACGCCATGATTGATATTTCAGACGGCTTAGCCCAGGACCTGGGGCATATATTAAAGCAAAGTAATTGCGGGGCCCTGCTTTATGAGGGCTTAATCCCTTTTAGCAAAGAAGCAAAGGGTTTAAACGATGCGCTTTATTCAGGGGAAGATTTTGAGCTGCTTTTCACATTGCCGCATGAGCAGGCAAAGAAGCTGTCCAGGAAAAATTACCTGCGTTGCAGGCCGATAGGGGAGATAACTGAAAAAAAATACGGCTTAACTTTGATAGATAAAAGAGGCAGGGAAAAAGTTATCAAGCCGGAAGGCTTCAGGCACTTCTGATAAATGAAAATCATTTCTAAGTCCGTAAGCGAAACATCAAACATCGGTAAAAAGATAGCCGGAAATTTAACCGCCGGCGATATCATCTGTTTATTCGGGGAACTTGGTTCAGGCAAGACAGTCCTGGCCAAGGGTATTGCTTCGGGGCTGGGAATCAATAAGAATAAAATCGTCAGCCCTTCTTTTGTGCTGATACGTCAATATAACCAGGCGAAACTTCCTTTGTATCATTTTGATCTCTACAGGCTCAAGGCCCTGAAAGATATTGCTTTTTTAGGGTATGAAGAGTATCTTTATGGCGAGGGTGTCGCGGTCATTGAATGGGCCGATAGGCTGGGCAAGATCATGCCTAAAGAATACTTAGGCATAGAATTGCTTGTCAGGGGCAAATCGCGGAGGTTGGTCAGATTCAAAAGCTGCGGCAGGCATTATAAAGAATTATTAGATAAAGTCTATGAAGATACTAGGCATTGATACTACCACTAAATTCTTGAGCATCGGGTTATACGACGGCCGGCGCATATATGAGTATAACCTGGATCTGGGGACCAGGCATTCTACGTTGCTTATCCCTACGCTAAAAAGGGTATTGGATGCCCTGGGTTGGGATGTAAAAGAGATAGATTATTTTGCCTGTGGTTTGGGCCCGGGATCTTTTACCGGCATACGGGTAGGGGCGGCTGCGGTAAAAGGATTAAGCTGGCCGTTGAATAAACCTGTGGCCGGGATTTCCACCTTGGATATATTGGCAAATAAGGTAAAGTTGCCCGGTGTATCAATTGCTCCGGTGATTGACGCCAAGAGAGGGCTTATTTATTGCAGTATTTATAAAAGAGAAAAGGGCTGCTTAAAAAGGATAGCGCCTTATATGCTCCTGAGCGAAGAAGAATTATGCCGTAAGTTGAAGCGAAATACCGTAATCTTAGGAGACGCCTTGAATTTATGTAAGGAGAAGATTATAAAAAATATAAGCGGTGCGGTTATTTTAGATAAAGATTGCTGGTATCCGGACGGCCACAATATTATTTACCTGGCCCTGGAAAAAATCAGGGGTAAGTCCTTTAGCAGCGCGTTTAACTTAAAGCCGATTTATCTTTACCCTAAGGAATGCCAGATAAGGAAGCATTAATATGTCTTTCCACAGACCTACCTGGGCGGAAGTAAAACTTAGCAACATCGCCCATAATTTCAATCAGATAAAAAAACTGTTGGCGCCGCATGTTAAAATTATGGTCACGGTCAAAGCGGATGCCTATGGCCACGGAATAATCCCGGTCAGTAAAAAATTAGTCGCTTGCGGGGTGGATTATCTGGGGGTGGCTTCTATCGATGAGGGGATAAAATTAAGGCACAATGATATCAGTTTACCGATTCTGGTATTAGGTATCGCCCTTAAAAGGAACGTCCCGGCTTTATTAGAACACAATCTTACTCCTACTTTATGCGATGAAGAGCTTGCTTTTGCCCTGAATGATATGGCAGCCAGGCGGAGGAAACCGGTAGCTGTCCACATCAAGGTTGATACCGGGATGTCCAGGATTGGCGTTCTGTATAAAGATGCGCCAAGTTTTATAAAGAAAATCCACGGTTTAAATTTCATAAACATTGAAGGCGTATTCACTCATCTTGCCTGCGCTGACATAAACAGGGAATATACCCTTCGTCAGATAGGGTTGTTTAACCGCCTGATATTGGAACTGAATAAAGAAGGGATCAATATCCCCCTGGTGCACGCGGCAAATAGCATGGGAGTGATCGGATATAAGAGCAGCCACTTCAATATGGTCAGGCCGGGATTGATCATCTACGGCCTTTATCCCAAAAAAGGCCTGCGTATTGACCTTAAGCCGGTGCTGGGATTAAAGACTAAGATTGTTTATCATAAAAGGTTGCCTAAAGGCCAGGGGGTCAGTTACGGCCATACCTACGTTACCAGAAAATATACCACGGTAGTGACTTTGCCCATCGGTTACGGCGACGGTTATCCGCGCAACCTTTCTAATACCGCCCGGGTTCTAATCAAAGGCAGGCCTTTTAAAATAAGCGGAAGGGTCTGTATGGACCAGATAATGGTAGACGTGGGTGATTTAAAAGTCAAATCCGGAGATGAAGTGGTGCTTATTGGCTCCCAAGGGAAAAATAAGATTACTACGGAAGA
>JAQTVG010000211.1 GCA_028706895.1 Candidatus Omnitrophota bacterium | reverse complement strand
AATCTTCTTTTAAAATCTCAAAATTATCTACAACGGCCTGAAAATCCCTGGAATCCAGCCCTAATGTCCCCCGCATATATGCCGGCAGGTATTTATAAGGAATAAATATGGCTCCTGACGACTGCTGGCCAAGAAGCTCTCTCCATCTTTTGCAGGTAAAATCGTTTAACCTGCCTGCGGGATTTTTATCGGCAATTGCCTTAATCTTGCTAATAAATAACAGCGCCGCATCCTTATCGCCCTGGGAAGACGCCCCGACAAATAAAATCAAGGTGGGCAAAATCAAAGCGTCGTTTGCGAATTGGCTGTTTGGATAATTAGAATAAAATTTGATAAGTTCATCGGCTGCTAACCTTATATCCGTCTCGGATGACTTGGGAGCGAGGCTTATAGTAAGAAACGCAGTCAATTTTGCATCAAAATCATTTTTATCTCCGGGCGCCGCTATAACCGGATGAATACTGGAAGTAAATACAATGAACGATGTTATTAAAACCAGAAAATATTTCTTTAACATATTCTTCTCCCTGCCCAGAAAGGGCGCACCAGCCAATCCGATATGGCTGGGTGTTATCACTATAAAATGTCAGAAATCAGTATCAGTGCCTTTGGGAGCAATGCCTCTTTTTGCCACCCAATGCCAGAATTCCCCTATTTCCTTAACCCTGAAAATAAAACAGAAAAATGTATAAGAAATTATCCCCGCGCAAATCAACAATAATAAATTAAGCGCCCTGTATAAAACGTTTGTTTGCGGCAATATACTCATCCGGCAGAGAAAATAGCATATTGCACCCATGAATATACTTGCTAAAAGTATCCGCATAAAAGAAACAAGCACATGTTTAGAATTAAAGCCGTTTATCTTTTTCTCAAGTATAAAAAAGGAGAGCAAAAAACTGCTTATCCCGGAAATAGACGTAGCCAGGGCAAGGCCGGATAATTTCATCGGGAACATAAGGATAACATTAAAAACAATATTTATAATCAATGCTACGAATGCTATATTGGCCGGGGTCCTGGTATCTTTCAGGGCAAAAAAACAGGATTGCAATATCTTGGTTGCCCCGTAAGCAGACAATCCTATGCTGTAGAAAACCAGGGCATTGGCAGTTTGGGCCGCGGAATAAGCATCAAACCTTCCTCCGAGAAAAATAGTTTGTATTATCGGATTGGCTAAAACTATAAATCCGGCCGAAGCAGGCAACATTATAAAAAATGTAGCGCGCAGGCCGAAAGAGAGGGTTTTTTTCAGGTTATCATGCGTATTCTCTAAGGCCTGTATAGAAAATGTCGGGAGTATTGCCTGCGAAAGGGCGTTACTGAATATCCCCAAAGGAAAAAGAATTAACCTGTAAGCATAATATAGCACAGCAACTCCGCCTTCGCCTACAATAGTAGCCAGGGAACCGAATATAGAATTTACAAAATTATTTAACTGATAAATAGAAGAACTAAAGAGGCGCGGCACCATTAACTTACCGATAGCCTTTGCTGCCGGATGCTTGAAACTTTTAAATAAATTCAGGCGAAACCCTTTTTTGTAAAGAACGGGGATTTGGATGGCAAGCTGCAGGATGCCGCCTACCAATACGCCTAACGCCAACCCTTTTATGCTCTCACCGAAGATTAAAGCAAAGACAATTATAGAAATATTTAACAAGCAGGGCGCAAACGCGGGCACGGAAAAATGTTTCAAAGAGTTAAGTATGGCCATTACGTATGCCGCAAGGCTGATTAACAGGATGTAGGGAAATATGATGCGGTTTAACCTGATAGTTAATTCCAGTTTTTCAGGGTCCGCAATAAACCCGGGCGCAATCAGCCGCACAATAACAGGAGAAAATATTATACCAAGGGCCGTAATCGCCGTGACTATAACCAGTAAAAGATTTAAGACAACATTAGCCAGTTCCCAGAATTCTTCTTTGGTGTGTTTAACCGTATATTCGCTAAAAACAGGGACAAACGCGGAATTGGCAGCACCCTCCCCCACTAAATCGCGGAATAGATTAGGGATTTTAAAGGCAATAACAAACGCCTGGGCATAGGCATAAACGCCGAATAAGCGGGCGATAACCACATCGCGGATAAAACCCAATATGCGGGAACACAGGGTCGCAAAACCTATGACGGTGGCGGACTTGGCTACTGATTTGTTTGTTGACATAGGTAATTAGCTATGATATAAATGATTCTGCCGGAGGATTTCGGCGGATTTATCCAATAAACAATAAAGAAAAGGAGAAAAAATATGCCTAGACGTAAAACTTCTTTAAAAAGAAAACGTGCAGATAAAAAAAGACACCTGCGCAATTTAAGGGTAAAAACAAGCCTTAAAAAAACACTAAAGAAATTTCAGGCGCTATTATCAGCCAAGAATATCAGCGAAGCCAAAACATACCTGATGAAAGTATTTTCTGAGCTCGATAAAGCAGCAAAAAAGAAAGTTATACATTCCAATACGGCAAAACGCAAGAAATCCCGCCTAGCCAGAAGGCTTGGAAAGACAACATAAGTTCACCACAAGCTTTTCCAGGGCAAAATCCGGCCGTAACCTGCCAGTCTTAACATCAATATCACAAGCCAGCAAGAGCCGCAATTTTCTCTTTAGCTGAGAAATATCAGCGGCGCTATTCTCCCAGCTGTATCTTAACCCGCCTAAAATGCGTTCAGGCTTTTCGCCGTTCCTCAAAAGCTGGTTCAGCACGCCTAACGCGTAGCTTGATTTTCTGGAATCTATCGCCCTGCTTAAGGCAAATGTGTCTAAACGAATTTCTTCCTTAAAACGGCATACCTGGGCATTGCGGCTTATC
>JAQTVG010000014.1 GCA_028706895.1 Candidatus Omnitrophota bacterium | reverse complement strand
ATTGCTTGTGTCGGCAGCAAGGTTTTGAATATGGCGGGTAAGATCCAAAATACGGGCCATTATGAACTTCCTAATTTCTACTGGGGAGAGCGGGGCGCCGGCCAGGAGAGCAAGCGATACGATACCATTGAAGAGGTCCCCAGCTTATGCGGTGCTGCGGTGTTGTATAGAAAAGACGTCTTTCGGGATGCAGGGTTATTCGATGAAGATTTTATAATGTATGGCGAGGATACGGATATGTCTTTAAGGCTGAAGCAGAGAGGCTATAAATTAATATTCGTCCCTCTAAGCGTGGCTTATCATAAATTTCACGGGACAGGAAGCGAAGAACTCAGCCGTTATTATATTGAGAGGAACCGCTTATTATTTCTGGCCAAGCATTATCCCAATAAACTAAGCAGTTCTCTGTTGGGCAGCGGATATTTTACCGTAAAGAAGTCTTTGGGTTCTCTTGGCAGCCTTTATAGTTTAATACCCGAGATAGTCTTAAAATTAGTTAAAACCCAACCCGCGGGAATAGCAAAAGAAACGCTTTCTGAATTATTTGCAGAGGCAAAAAGAATCAATAATTTAGAAAATGACCTTTTGGCTAAAAAATGTAATGAGATTTCTGATGAACGGGATAAAGCCAATGCCGAACTGACCCAGGTAAACAAAGAGCTTAAGGATACATTCGGTGAAATAGGCGATAGGGACGCCCGCATAGATGGTTTAACCGCGCAGGTTAGCCTGATTCAGCAGGAAAAACAGGGATACCTGGATGTTCTGCAGGGGTACCTCGATGCCTTGCAGGAAAAAGAAAAGGAATTAACGGCTTATAAAAAAACATTTACCGGATTTTTATCCGATATCCGCGATGTCGCCGATAATATTCTTTGTTCTCACATGAAGGAAATCGGCCTTCAGGATGGGCAACTGATTGGGCAGGATGTTGTGATAGCCCAGTTAAAAAATGATTTTAAAGCAATTACGGATAAATTTCGCCAGAGGATGAATGAAGTCCTTTTGAAAGAGGGAGAGATTATTGAGAGAAGAACGGAAATTGATACCCTCAGGGAGGAATTAACCCGTTTAGCCGAAGAATCAGCTAAAAATTCGGTTATTATGCACGACAGAGAACAAGAGCTTGTTGCTTATAAAGAAGAGCTCTCTAATCTTTCCAGCCAGCTGCGTTTTCGCATGGACCAGGTCCTTATCAAAGACGGCCAACTGATAGAGAAAGATGTTGAGATTAGCCGTCTCGGGGAAGAGATGATATCAAAAGACAGGCGCATGCAGGAAGAGATGATATCAAAAGACAGGCGCATGCAGGAAGAGATTGACATTAGAGATAAGTGGGCCAAAGACCTAAGAGACGAGCTTAATGGTATTTATGATTCCGACGGCTTTCGTTATATCCTGCGCCCTCTATGGGCACTCCTTTTAAATGCCCGCGCATTATTTAATGCAATAAAAAGAAAGGTAAGCCAGGTATTGTGGCTTGCGGTTAGTTTTATATTGACCCCCGTTTATTTATTCTTAAGCTTGTTATTTTTGCTTGAATACGCGAGCTCGATTATTCTTAGCCCATTACTTAAGATAATAACTCCGAAGAGAAAAGTAGCGCCGGTTAAAGACAGTAAAATCAGCATGGTAATCCCTAACTATAACGGAGTTGCTTATTTGAAAGAATGCCTGCCTTCTGTTTTTTCCGCGGAAGGATTTACTGATGGGCAGAATGAGGTTTTAGTGGTTGACGATGGCAGCAAAGATGGAAGCGTAGATTTTATCAGGAATAATTTCCCCAAAGTCCGCATAATTCAAAACAAAAGAAACAGGGGCTTTGGCTTTACCTGCAACCGCGGCATTAAAGCGGCGGAAAATGAAGTAATAGTCTTGATAAATAATGACATAATCCTGACTAAAGATTTTTTAAAGCCCCTTTTATATCATCTTGAGAAAGAAGATGTTTTTGCTGTGACCCCCAAGCTATATGGTTGGGATAGGGAGACTTTTGTCTGGGGTATGCATATGGGGCATTTTGATGACGGTTACATAAGGTTATGGAACGAAGCAGATACGCGTAATGGCGACAGAATAAAGCAGGCATCCCCTTCAATATTTGCGATTGGCGGAGCAATGGTATTCCGTAAGAGGGATTTTATCTGGTTAGGCGGGTTTGACCCTATATACCGGCCTAATTGCTGGGAGGATATAGATATTTCTTATCGCGCCTTAAAAAGAGGCCTAAAGGTTGTTTATGAGCCGTCAAGCCTTATGTACCATAAAGGAAGGGCTACTTTAACCTATGAGCGCCACAAAGAGATAAAAAATGAGCTTCTGTTTACCTGGAAGAATATTACAAGCGGAAAGCTCCTAAAAAGCCATTTGAATTTACTCCCCAGGAATCTTTATAAGAATAAGATGGCGTTCCTGAAAGGATTATTCTGGGCATTGAACCATATACCGGATGCCTTGCTTGAGCGTATATGGGAGAGAGGTTTTGTTACTGAGCCCGAAGACCAAAAGATATTTAACAAGATTATGCTTTATTATGAAAATTTTTTGAAGCGAGGTTTCAGGCACCGCAGGGCCGAGAAACCGAATATCCTGCTTATTTCCCGTTTTGCCCCTTACCCACTCAATATGGGAGGCAGGATAAGAATGCATAACCTGGTAAAATTACTTTCAGAAAAATACAATTTTATATTACTTAGCCTCATTGACCATGAAAGCGAATTAAATAATATCCCCGAACTTAAAAAGATATTTAGCGAAGTTTATCTTGTGCATACCAAATCCGAATTAAAAACAGATTTTATCACAAAGATGCTTTACCCTAAAAAGTATAAATTTGCTCTTAGCTACAGCCAGGAGCTCATTGATAAGCTTAAAGAAATTCAGGAGAGCGTGGCTTTTGACTTGGTCCACATAGAATCAAACGAACTGCTATATCTTGTTGATCATGTTAAATACGCGCCCCTGGTTTATACCGAGCATGATATCAGCATCCTTAATCCGGGGAAGTCATATTATAAACAAAATGGTTATATTATCCCTTCGCCTTTTGATTATTTACGGAGATTCCATTTTCATGCCTCAAAAATCAGTAAGATAGACAAGGTTATAACCCTATCTAAAGAAGACGAAGAAGTCTTGAGGGCATTTTTCCCGAAATCGGATATTACTTTAGTCCCTACCGGAGTAAATTTAGAGCATTTTTCTTTCAGGAATAACACAGAGAAATCCAGGAAATTGATATTTGTCGGGCATTATCGCCATTATCCCAATGAAGATGCCATAGTTTATTTTGCGAAGAAGATATTTCCCCTGATTAGAAAAAAAGCGCCTGATGTTAAACTTCTGATAGTCGGTTCTAATCCTACCGCGAACGTAGAGAACCTGTCACGGATAAAAAATGTAGTTTTAGTAGGAGGAGTTGCCGATGTCAAGCCATACCTGGATGAAGCCGATGTATTTGTAAACAGCATTCGTATCAGCGCGGGAATAAAAGGCAAGGTTCTCGAGGCGATGGCTTGCGGCGTACCCGTGGTTTCCACAGAGGCAGGCTCATCCGGCATAGATGCGAAACCGGGAGAAGAGATATTGATTGCCGATAACCCGCGAAAATTTGCCAACCAAGTTATAAGGCTCTTGAGCAATGAAGGGTTGAGGCACACGCTTATAAATAACGCAAGGCATTTGGCGGAAGACAAGTATGATTGGTATAAGTGCGTAAATAAGTTAGACGCGGTTTACAAAGACTTGTTATTTGCAAGCGAATATGAGGCTTTAAGGCCATTTAGGACTGAGGAAATTATAAACAAGATTAAAGGATTTGTTGAGCAGAAAATTGAGCAAACGAACGGGAATTTGACTAATTACAACAAGGGCCCGGAAGAGCTTCATATCGAATTGACATACAATTGTAACAGCAAGTGTATTATGTGTGATTTGTGGGATTACAATAAAAGGCACCGGTGTCCGGATAAACAAGAGCTTTCGCTTGATGAGATTAAGCGTTTTGTTGAAGAGGCGCGTTTACTCCAAAAGACAAAAATCGTAGTTTTATCCGGAGGGGAACCATTCCTAAGAAATGATTTAGTAGATATCTGTGGGTTTTTTACTAAACAGCTGCCCGATACTTCTATCAGGATACTTACCAACGGGGTCAATACAGAAACAATAGTTGCAAAAACCAGGGAAGTCTTTGATAAATTCCAGCCCAAATCTTTGTGGCTGGGTAGTTCTCTTGACGGTATCGGCAAAGAACACGACAGGATCAGGGGCAGCCAGGGAGCGTTTGCTGCATTATGTAAAACCATTAATCAGTGCAAAAAAGAACTCCCGCAGGTCAGGTTTTCCGCAACATTTACACTTACTCCATATAACATTGGCCAGTTAATCCCAGTTAAACAATTTGCCAGTAATGAAGGGCTTGATTTTTTTGCCCAATTCGTTGTCCCTAAAGAAGCCAGGGAAGAATTTGTCTGGACGCCTCAAAATCTAAACCTTGCCGAAAAGGAAATAATGCAGGTAATCCAGGAGATGG
Organism: Candidatus Omnitrophota bacterium; assembly: GCA_028706895.1. Taxonomy (GTDB): domain Bacteria; phylum Omnitrophota; class Gorgyraeia; order Gygaellales; family Profunditerraquicolaceae; genus UBA1562. Next base: position 6,606 of record JAQTVG010000014.1, on the reverse strand, counting down.
TTGATAAATCAGACCAGCAGGCATTGCTTGATTCTATTGATAAGGTTCAGGATAAAAGCTTAATTTCACAAATCTACTATTGGGCAGGGCTTATTAAATACCAGACCAATCCCCAGAGGTATTTTAAGAATTGCGTTTCAGGGGCAAAATTTGCCATGTTTAATCCTTACGGTGATTTATTCTTTTGCCCGAACCACAAAGGCAGCTTTATCGGAAACATAAGGAAAGAAAGGTTTGATGACTTGTGGTTTTCTGAAAAAGCGCAGCATTTAAGGGATTTTATCAAAGACGGAAATTGTCATTGCTGGTTAATTTGCATTGTTTCTCCTATTTTGGAGAAAGCATTAAATAACTGAATATTCTTATAAAATGGCCAACACGATTAAAGAGCAGGACTGGCGGATTAATACGCTAAAAGAAGACATAATAACGTCTGTAAACAAAAGAGTGGCAGGGGCGGTAACCAATAATTCTGCCGCGGAGAAAAATCTTCTTTTGAATGATTTTGAATATTCTACAGGAAAGCTGCATTTAGAATCCTCCCCGGAAGGCATAGGTATAGGGGCGCATTACAACTGCAACGCAAAATGTATTTTTTGCTTAGGCGGCAAACCCAGGGTTTTTTCCTTAGAGAGGTATAAGAATTTTTTTGAACCCAAGTTAAGCCCTTTTATTTCTAAGGCAAGATACCTTAACCTGTGCGGTTTCGGCGAGCTGCTTTTAATGCCGGGTATAGAGGAGTTCCTTGATTATGTGAATGAAAGAACCCCCGGAGTAAATAAGATATACACCACTAACGGGACCCCCTTAATTAACAGCGAATTTTTGACTGCGCTTACAAAAGGTAAATCAGCGATAGAGGTGTCGCTTCACGCCCCCCAGAGGCAATTGCATAAAGCGTTGACAAGGCTTGATGCTTTTGACCAGATTACAGCCGGGATAAAACGATTGACATCATTACGTAAACATAAAGGATACCCTACCGTAGTAGCAGTTTTTCTTATCAACACATTGAATATTGAAAGCCTGCCTGCTTTCGTGGAGTTTGCAGCGGAACTCGGGGTAGACCGGGTCATATGTAATTATATGACCGTATTTCATCGCGCGCATTTAAAATTCTCCTGTTTCTTTAAGCAAGAAATTACGAACGACTCTTTTAAAAGAGCAGAGGAAATCGCCCAAAAACTAAACTTTGAGATTATACTTCCCCCGAAGTTCGGGTTAGATAACAATGGCGCAAGACAGTCCAGATGCAGCGACCCCTGGAAATATTTCTATGTAGAAAACGAAAGCTCGGTGTTGCCCTGCTGTTTCGCCGGAGAGCATGTCGGGTATCTGGAGAAGGCAGGTTTTGATACGATTTGGAACGGCTCTCATTACAAGAACCTGCGTAACTCGCTAATCCAGGGCCGCCCAAGTGAATCATGCAGGTATTGTTACAAGTATCACAATAACAATGTGAATGATATACGTTCGCATATAAATTCCCGCCCGGGGTTTCGGGACGAGATTTTAAAAGGCCACAGGCTATAAAAAATTAATTTGTTTAATATTTGAAATGGGTAAAATATCATCACCCCTAAGATTAAGGCAAAAATTATTCCTTGCTCTATTTAGTTTAGCAGCTGTTTTTTTCTTATTAGAAGCGGGATTACGTGTTGCCGGTTATATTTATTATTCACACAGGGTTAAAAACAGGGCTAGCCACATAAAGAATGAAAATACCATTAGAATACTATGCGTTGGCGACTCCTTTACTTTTGGAGTCGGGGCTTCGGACGGATATTCCTATCCGCAACAGTTGGAAAAGTTGTTAAATAAGAATGATTCCGGACATAAATTTATAGTATATAACCAGGGAATTCCCGGAGAGAATTCTTCGCAAATGCTGAATAAATTGCCAAAATACTTGGAAAAATACATGCCTCATATTGTTATTATAATGGCAGGCGCGGATAATAAATGGAATTTATATGAGAGCAATTACTTTTTATTTAAAAAAGGGGCAGGGGCTCTTTTTTACCGCATGGATGCTTCTTTGAGTTGTTTAAGAAGTTACAAGCTTTGTAAAATATTAATAGGCGGCCTGCGGAATAAATCCCTGGGTATCCAGCCTAAGCATAAATACCAGGATAATAATCAAGCCGCAGCACAAGCGCATTCTTTATCGGCGAAAGAGTATATTGACAAAGGGGCATTAGGCTTTGCAATCGCAGAATACAAGAAGGCATTAGAGATAAATCCTATGGACAGCTCATCTATTATAGGATTAGCAGACGTCTACCAATGTAAAGAAGAAAACGCCAAGGCCGAACAGATTCTAAAGAAGGCGATAGAGGCAGATCCAAATTCTATACGCGCCTATGATACTTTATGGAAACTCTACTGGAGAACAAAAAGAGATAAATTGGCATTAGAAGTGATAAGCCAACAATTAAAAATAGACCCTTCTAATGAAACCTTGAAACGGATATCAAGAGTCGGATTGCCGTCTTTGGACGACGAGAGGATATTCAAAAAGCTGCTTGAATATGATTTAGAAAATATGATTAAATTAATCAAGACAAGGGGAGCGAAAGTTATACTTCAAAATTATCCTCATCAAGACAAGGGTATTTTTTACCAACAGACAAGAAAGATGCTGGCAGATAAGTGGAACATAATATACGTTGATAACGAAGAATACTTCAGGGGCCTAAAAAACAATAACCACAACTATAGGTATGGTGACTATTTTGTTGAAGACGGGCATTGTAATAATGCCGGTTATCAACTTATCGCTCAGAATGCCTATAAGGCGTTGCAGCCTGAAATAAAGGAATTATTGCAATGAAAGTCGCGCTTATCCAATGTCCGGGTTGGGGCAGAGATTGCCCCCCTTATACTGTTGCCTTGTTATCCGCGTGGTTGCGCGCTAAAGGGCATAAGGCATTCGGTTTTGACCTTAATAATACTTTATATTGTAGCGGCCCGGATAAATACAGGAAGATGTGGGACGATAAAGACATGTATTCTTTTTGGAATAACACATTCTTGATTTCGGAGTTTATCCGGGACAATGAACGAATGATAGATTTTCAGGTTAATAAGATTTTAGATACTGGCGCAAAAATTATCGGTTTTACTGTGCATTTTAGCTCTTTGCTTGTCAGTTTGGAGTTCGCCAGGAGAATTAAACGCATAGATAGCCAGAGGATAATTGTTTTTGGCGGACCGGATTGTTGCCGGGAATTAAGAGGGCTGGAGATCATAAAAGAAGAAGCTGTTGATATCGTTGTGGTCGGCGAAGGCGATGAAATATTGCCGGAACTGGCTGATATCCTGGAGGCCGAGGGGCATGTAGAGTTTTCCCAAGGCGTATTATTAAAGAAAAACGGCAAAGTTATTGATTGCGGCGACAGGCCGGTTTTAAAATATTTGGATATGGTTCCTTTTCCGGATTACAGCGATTTTAGCGAGGATATCCTTTCCGGGCACTATCGGCAGCCTGAACGCTTGGATATATTTGATAGCAGGGGTTGTATTACCGGGTGCCATTTTTGCAGCGAATGGCAGTTCTGGAAGGCGTACCGCTCAATGAGCGGGGATAGAATATATGAAGAGGTTGCTTACCAGATAAAGAAATTTCCGGGGGTGAATTATTTTTATTTCATCGGCTCTTTATTAAACGGCAACATAATCGCGCTCTCTAGATTCTGCGACCTGATAATCCAGAACGATTTAAAAATAAGATGGGCAGGCCAGGCGGTTATCAGGACTGAAATGAATAAAGAACTTTTGGAGAAGATGAAAAAGGCGGGCTGCGAATGGTTAGGGTATGGCATAGAGAGCGGTTCTCAAAAGGTAGTGGATAGCATGAATAAGCACTTCTCCGTTAAGAACGCCGGGGAGGTCCTGCGCGACACCCATCAGGCGGGAATCGGCACCCAGATTAATATCATGTTTGGCATACCCACAGAAGAAGAGGATGATTTTAGGCAGACTCTGGAATTCCTTAAGAGGAATAGAGGCAATGTTGATTCTGTGCTGGCGAGCCAGTCTTTCTGCGTTATAGACAAAGGAACGTACCTGCATTCTCATGCAGAAGAATTTGGAATTAAGAACGCGGACCACCACTTGTATTGGGAGGCAAACGGCAATAATTATGCGGAAAGATTCAGGCGTTATGAAGAATTTTGTCAATTGGCGCTGTCTTTAGGGCTGCCGGAGACCTCAGGAGTGTTAAGAGTTAAGCCCGATAAATGGATGCTTTTGGGCGATTACTATCTGTTTAAAAAAAATTATCCTTGTGCGTTAGAATGCTTTCAGAAATCCCTGGAATTGGAGTCCGCGAATAATACAGCCTCGCAAAAAATAGAAGAATGCCGCAGAGAAATGGGGGTATCGGGCAAAGCAGGTAGCACTCAAGATAAAAAAGTGACCGGGTTTGCCGAGGTTGTTTTGGAAGATGAGCCGGAATGTTTGTATACAGGCCTTAATGAAACCCAAGAAAAAATCAAAGAGGCATTGGCACGCCTAGGCCATCAAGAGAAATTGGACAACTACCTTTTGGTTGAACGCGAGAAGCAAGAGCTTCGGGAGTATGTCCACGGATTTCCTTATTGGTTAACTATAGACCCGGCAAATTACTGTACCTTAAAATGCCCTTTCTGTCCCACGGGGCAGGACCGGGGTTCGCGGGAAAAGGGAATGTTGCCCTTCGAAAATTTTAAGAAACTGGCCGATGAATTAGGCCCTTACTTAATCCATATAGATTTTTGTAATTGGGGAGAGCCGCTTTTGAATAACCAGGTTTATGGGATGATAAAATATGCCAAGCAATACAATGTGGATACGAAGGTGGATTCCAATTTGAACCACTTTAGCGAAAAAGACGCTGAAGATATGATTTTATCCGGGCTAGACAGGTTAATTGTCTCTATTGACGGGGCGAGCCGCCAGACATATTCAAAATACAGAATTGGCGGAGATTTTAATAAGGTAATTAACAACTTAAAAATATTGATTAGGAAAAGGAGGGAGCTGGACAGGGCCAATCCTTATATTTCGTGGCAGTTTCTGGTTTTCAGGCACAATGAACACGAAATTGAGGATGTAAAAATGATGGGCCGGGATTTAGGGGTAGATAGTGTAGGGATTACAAAGGCTTTTATTGGCGACAAAAGCTGGATTCCCCTGAATGAAGAATACAGCCATTATAAAAAAGATGAGATTAAAGAGGAGTTTACCTCTGAACACTTTAAAACTCCTCAACGCAAAATATGCAACTGGCCCTGGGAGGCAATTGTGATAAATCCCAACGGCTCGGTGTCTGTCTGTTGTTCGGTTGAAGACGAGAAAGACGATTTTGGGAATATTTTTGAGGCTCCTTTTAAGGATATTTGGAATAATGATAAATACAGGCAGGCAAGAAGGTTCATAAAAAATAGAGAAGGAGCCGCAAAAGAAGGTAACAATATTTGCTCCGGATGCAGGCATCTGGGCCTGACTAACATAGATATACTTACTTGCCAATCGCTTTTTAAGCTGCGTTAGCTATGATACGAATAAAGCATAGGATTATTCTTATAGGGTTGGGACTGGTATTCTTTTTTTTGGCGCTGGAAGTTTCTTTACGCCTTGCAGGAAGCATTTATTATAAAACCTGGATGTTTTCCGGGAGTAAGGCTTCCGGGTATGGCAAAGGTGCCGTCAAAATACTGTGTTTAGGGGATTCTTTCACTTTTGGCCATGGGGCAGAGAAGGGCAAGAGTTATCCGGTTCAATTACAGCGTATGCTTGATGAAAATCGCCAGGATAAAAAATTCGTAGTTTATAACGTCGGGGTTCCCGGATACAACTCTTCCATGGTTTTAAAAAGATTGGTGAAGAATCTCAATAAATACAGGCCTGATATAGTGCTTCTTTTAATCGGCTCAAATGATGGCACGGTCTTAGAAGATAGTAATTATTATCTTCTTAAGAGGCCTGCGGCCGGAGCAATGGCGGATTTATGCTTAAAGCTGGACATATTCTTCAGCAAGTTTAGAAGTTATAAATTAATCAGGGCCATTACATTAAATTTAAAGAACAGGTTTAGCCCGGAATTTAATATCTCAGATATTAAATTTGAAAACAAGCAAAATGAATATGAGCTGGGAAGCCATATGAGCAGGGCCCCTGAGAAGAATGCTGTTAATGAAAAGAAGAATGCTTATCTGGAAAAAGTGGAGTCTCTTTGGGGTGAACGAAGGTTTAGCGAAGCGGAAAAAGCTATAAAGGAATCCCCCGGCGGATACGACCCAAGAAGCATAAGAGAGTGCCTTCTCTTAAGCAATATATATTTAGAGCAGGAAAAATATAAATTAGCGATATCCGCAATGGCGGATTATATGAAGAATAATCCCAGGGATGCAGAAGTGCTTTTTACCTTAGGTAAGATTTATTATATGCAAGGCAAGAGTAATCCTTCGCAGAGAAGAGAAAAGTTTGAGCAAGCTGCCAGGATGTTCAAAGAATCGCTGTTATATGCCGATCCGGGTGGTTTATGGCTTAAGGGTCAAATTTACGGTTATTTAGCAAAATTATACTTTGACCGGGGAGAAAATGCCTTGGCCAAAGAAATGA
>JAQTVG010000210.1 GCA_028706895.1 Candidatus Omnitrophota bacterium | reverse complement strand
TAAAACAGCCAGAATACCTAAAATGATGATTACTATGATTAATTCAAGCAAGGTAAAACCTTTATTCATCTTCCTTTCATGCCCTATCCGAGGCAGTAATCATCTTATGAATATCCTTAGTAACCTTATTTTTTATTAATTCCTCAAGAGAAACAGGTATAATCAGCGACCAATTATCCCTGCTTATTGTCCCGGGCGTATTTATCCTGTATTGATACGCATCGCCTTTAAGCGCCCCAGCTAAACTCAGCCAGTCTATAATAGAATTAATGCAAAATATCGCCCTGGAATCAAGGGTCATTTTTAATACAGCTGCGATAATATCCTTATCCGCGCCCTCTCTCATCGGCCCGGGCATATTTAATTCTTTCCAGAGCTTCTCTTTCTCCTGATAAGTATTCTCATACATATCTATAAAATCCGCTATTTCTTCTTTCCTCCTGCCTAAAATAGCTGCCAAATAATCGCTTGAATTAACATTGTCTAACCAGCGCAATCTGCCATACCTTGAGCGCTCTAAGTTAAATAATTTTTCTTTTATTGCTTCATAATTTATGCCGCGTTCGCCGCACTTCCTTCTGAAGAGCCCCTCGTCAACTGTCCCTGCCTCATTCTCCCACCACGCTCCCCAATTGGTTGTGTCATGAGTAGATAACATCGCTACTGAAAGAAAACGATAATCTCCGGGCCTTAAAAAGTCGTGTTTAACCTTCCAGTCTTTTGTCCAACGCTGGACATCGTTACCGGGTATGCCAAATTCTTCCAGCGCCTCTGTGCAAACCTCCGGTATGACGCCTAAATCCTCGGCGCACAAAAGCATATCGGTATTATTCAACATGAGCGATAATATGTTTCTTCCGTGGTTCGCCCATTTATTTTCATCCTGAGGGTCAAAAAATCCGCGTAAACCCTGGTTTTCCAAGGGCTCATTATAAGGTATGCTCCATATACGAAATAATCCCACCACATGGTCTATCCTTAAAATATCATAGAATTCCTGGGCATACTTAAGTTTCTTTTTAAGGTATTTATAATCATCTGCGGCTACCCTCTCCCAATTATACGTAGGCATACCCCAACGCTGGCCCTTAGCGCAATACATATCGGGCGGAGCGCCTGCTGCGAACTCTAATTTAAAGAATTCCTGATGGGCCCAGACATCAGCGCTATCCCTGGAAACTAATAAGGGAAGGTCGCCTTTAAAAAGTATTTTTTTTGACTCAGCGTATTTCTTAACTGCCTTAAACTGTTTATAGAGCTGCCACTGAACCCAAATCTGGAATGAAATTTCTTTTTCATGCTCTTTACGGAATATCTCAAGCTGTTTAACGTCGCGGTTTTTATATTTATCTTCCCATTGATACCATGGCGCGCCCATATGGTAGTATTTAAGCTCCCCAAATAACGCAAAATCATTAATCCAATAACTATTCTCGTCTATAAATTCTTTCAGTTTTTTATGGCTCACTCTTTCTTCCTCAAGAAACATAGACCAGAGCACATGGATTTTTCTCTTCTTTATGCTGTAATCCACATGCGCCCCGCGCTTAGAGAACTCTTTCTTGATTTGGTTAATACTTGCTTTAATATGGCTCTTATTTGCTCCAGGAACGTCTTCCAGGGATATGTACGCCGGCTCAAGGGCAAAAGAACTCACGGAATCATAAGGGCAAAACAGGGGCCCGGTTTCGTTTAAGGGCAATAACTGAATTATGGAATTACCGCTTACCTTCGCCCAATCAATTAACAATTTCAGATCCCGGAATTCTCCAATACCTAAGCTATCCTTAGAATAAATAGAAAATAACGGGGCTAATATCCCTGCTCTTCTCTTAGCGCCTATTCTCTCCCATTTATCTTTAGAAATAGCCTTCAATAGGAGCTCTTTTAAATTGTCTCCAGCCATATTTCCTCTTTATAAATATCTATCCGCCGTTTAGCAATTTTTTTACTATCCCTGATTTATTTTTAAACCCGAAGGAGCGGTAAATACACATTGCGAAATGCATCATTGTCGCGGGTAAACCGGTTACTTTTAAACCCATAACGCTGCCGCAGCTCTTATCATTAGCCATAGGTATAATATAACCCAAATCTAAAGGCCGGTATTTAACAAGCTCTTTACCTTTTATGGCTCTTATTATATTACCTGCAGCGGATATTGCCTGGTATATTGCAAATTGCACTGCCATCCTCAAAAATCCGCCCTCGTGCGGCACATATGCGCAGTCGCCTGCAATAAAACAATTTTCTTTTAACCTTAAATACTCATCTACTTTAATCCGGCCCTGCGGGTTCTTTTCGGCAGAAAGATTCTGGATAAAATCTGCAGTCCGCACTCCCGCAACCCAAATCAGCATCGCGTTATTAAATACCTGGCCGCCGGATAAATTAACACCCTCCTCCCTGGCTTCTTGTATAACTGTACCAGTAAGGACCTCTACGCCTAATTCTTTTAAATTATTATAAACATATGCTTTCATCCATTCCGGCAATGGGCCGAGGATAGAAGGCGCGCGCTCTACGATAATTATTCTTTTCTCTAACATCTTTTTCTTTAAATACACCCTTAAATTTGTGGCAATCTCAACCCCGGTATAGCCTCCTCCGGCAATTAATAAGGTGTCAAATTTATTTTTTTCTAAAGCACTGAGTATTATCCCGGCATCGCTAACACTGTCCAACTTATAAGCGTATTTTTTTATTTCATCGTTGCCATAAAAATTGGTTTCTGAGCCGCTCGAGATAATCAGGTAATCGTAATTTAAATTTCTGCCTGAAGTTAAAACAGCGTTATTTTGGATATCCACGGATTTTACTTCTTCATT
>JAQTVG010000209.1 GCA_028706895.1 Candidatus Omnitrophota bacterium | reverse complement strand
GTTGATGTAAGCAGGGATGGCGTCGGCGTATTCAAGGAGATGCTTAGATACGGGGTAATTGTAAGGGATATGCAGCAGTATGGCCTGAAGAACTTTATAAGAGTAACGATAGGCACGAAAAAAGAAAACGAAAGGTTTATCAAGGTATTAAGAAAGATATTGTAAGCGGAGGATGTATATATGATTATTGTTTTAAAGCCGGATGCCACAGAAGAGCAGATAAATCATATTATTGAAAAGGTCCAGAAGCTGGGGCTTAAGCCGCATCTTTCAAAAGGCACGCAGCGCTCCATAATCGGAGTAATAGGCCCTGAAGAAGTGCTTGCGGTTACTCCTTTGGAAGCATTTGACGGGGTAGAAAGCGTTATGCCGGTGCTGGCGCCTTACAAACTTGTTTCGCGGGAATTTAAGCCTCAGGATTCGGTAATTGATTTGGGCAGGGGTGTAAAAATCGGCGGTAAAAAAATAGTGGTGATGGCCGGGCCTTGCGCAATTGAAGATGTTAAGACTTTAGAAGAGACAGCAGCGCTTATAAAAAAAGCCGGCGCCACGGTTTTACGCGGCGGGGCATTTAAGCCGCGCACGTCTCCATATAGTTTCCAGGGGCTAGGTGAAGAGGGTTTAAAATATTTAAATAAAGCAGGTAATGACTTTGGTTTGGCGACGGTTAGCGAAGTAATGGATACCCGTGATGTAGAATTAGTGGCTAAATATGTGGATATCCTTCAGATTGGCGCGCGTAATATGCAGAACTTTAATCTTCTAAAGGAAGTAGGGCAGACCAAGAAACCGGTTTTGCTAAAGCGTGGGCCGGCTTCTACTATTAAGGATTTGCTTATGTCCGCGGAATACATATTAGCGGCAGGAAATTTTAACGTCATACTATGCGAACGCGGCATAAGGACATTTGAGGATTTTACGCGTAACACCCTTGATATAAGCGCGGTTCCTGCTGTAAAACAGCTTTCGCATTTGCCTATGGTTGTTGACCCTAGCCATGCGGCAGGTAAATGGGGACTGGTTCCGTCGCTTTCTAAGGCAGCTGTTGCCTGCGGAGCGGACGGCTTGATTATTGAGGTCCACAGCCATCCTGAGGACGCCAAGTCCGACGGCGCTCAATCACTTAAGCCTTCTAATTTTGCTCAGCTTATGAGTGATTTAAAAATAATTGCTCAATCAGTAGGGAGAGAACTCTAGTGGCGTTTTTCAATAAAGTCGCGATTATCGGCACAGGTTTGATTGGCGGCTCAATGGCATTAGCCATGAAGAAAAAAGGCATTGCCCGCCAGGTAATCGGTGTCAGCCGCCATAAAAGCAGTTTAGCCCAAGCAAGAAGAAACCGCGTAATTGACAAGGGTTCGCAGGATTTAAGCATTATTAAAGGAGCAGACTTGGTGGTCCTGGCAACGCCGGTTAATACCATACTTAAGTTGTCTCCCGTAATCACAAAATTTATCAATAAGAATACCATTGTTACCGACGTGGGGAGTACCAAAAAAGAAATAGTTTCCAGGCTAAACAGGATTTTTCCGAATTATATCGGCAGCCATCCATTGGCCGGTTCAGAGAAACGCGGCGTTAAAAATGCGCAAGGCGATATATTCAAAAACTCCATATGCATACTTACTCCCGCAAAAAATACTTCTATGAAAGCTTTAAGGAAAATAAAGATTATGTGGGGCCGGTTAGGCGCAAAGGTGCTTTTATTAAGCCCTGATATCCATGATGAAACTTTATCATTTGTCAGCCATCTGCCCCATGCCGTGGCTTTTTCGCTAATTGGGGCTATCCCGGATAAACACCTTAAGTTTGGGGCTACCGGCTTAAAAGATACAACCCGTATTGCCTTATCAGATAGCACGTTATGGGCGGATATTTTCTTGAGTAACCGTAAAAATATGCTTAAAGCCATAAAATCTTTCCAGGATAATTTATCCAGGATAAGCTCGGCGCTGAATAAAAAAGACAAGGAAGCATTAACTAAAATTTTAAAAAGAGCGCAAGAAAAAAGAGAAGTTTTAGGATGATTATAGCTATGGATGGCCCAGCTGGCGCGGGCAAGAGCACTGTTGCCAGGATAACAGCCCAGAAACTGGGCTTTCTTTATATTGACACCGGGGCAATGTACCGGGCATTGACCTTGAAGGCCATGGAGCTCAATATAGGCGTAAATGATACCGCCGCGCTTATTGAAATGGCCCGTACTGCCAGCATTGACCTGGTCAATAATGCGCAAGGCGTTTTAACGGTTTTTTTAGACGGAAAAGATGTTTCCGCGCCTATCAGGCACCCACGTATTACAAAGTTGGTCTCTGATATTGCCAAGATAAAAGGCGTAAGAGTAATAATGCTGGAGCTGCAAAGAAAGCTCGGGCTAGCCAGGGACAGCGTATTAGACGGGCGCGACATAGGTACGGTAGTCTTTCCTGATGCCGACAGGAAATTCTATATAGACGCTGATTTTAATGAAAGGGCCAGGCGCAGGTACAAAGAGCTCAAAGAGGCAGGCCAGGATATAACTTTACAAGATATTGAAAATGATTTACGCAACAGGGATAATATTGATTCAACGCGGGAATGCGCGCCCTTAAAAAAAGCGGACGACGCTATTTTTATAGATACGACTAACCTGGCCATTGAAGAAGTGGTAAACAAGGTATTAGGCTATATTAATGGATAAAAATTTAATTCGTAATTTCAGCATAATCGCCCATATAGACCACGGTAAATCCACTTTAGCGGACAGGATACTGGAACTGACCGGAGCTGTGGATATCCGCCATAAAGGGGATCAGCTCCTTGATGATATGGACCTGGAGAAAGAGCGCGGCATTACT
>JAQTVG010000208.1 GCA_028706895.1 Candidatus Omnitrophota bacterium | reverse complement strand
TTTCCCAAAGTCCCAGGCAATAAAGCTTTTTAAATCAAGCTTATCTGCAAGAAAATATGCAAATTTAGCATAAGCATAAAATGGCGCCCATAATACAACTGCCCCGTAAGAATGGAAATCCGGCAGGTTATTTGTTTTTGAAATATAGGAATTGGATTGGTTTAAATTAATCTGATTTATTATATTAAAATCCCCGTCGTCTACTATGCTTGCGGTATAGGCATAATATATGGGTTCGTCCGGGCCGTGGAAATTTATATCATAGACGAAAAATAAATACAGGAATATAAACGCGATAACAAAAAAAACGGTTTTTTTTGCTTTCACCTCTTAATCCTTTCTTCGCCGTAAAAGAATACGCAGTATGTCGCAGGACATCTGCTTAATCGCAAACAGGCTAAGGGCTTTGGATTTCCCGTAATTCCGTTTCTTAAGGGCTGCCGCTAGTTCTACTATCCGGTAACCCCGCCGGTCGGCCTTGATTAAGCTTTCGGCCAGAAAAAAGAACCCGTCCGCAGCTAAAGAGAATGACCGCAATGCCGCGGCAGGAAATATTGTCAGCCCGTTATAATATTTTAAATTTAAATGGAAAAGCCTGTTTAAAACCCGGGTATAAGTACGGGAAATCATGCGGCGCATGATTGAGCGCGGGTCAAGCCCTTGATGGTGGCATATCACTATTGTATCCTGGCTTAAAAATGGCAGGCACTGCACAAATTCATCAGATGAGTTTTCATGGTCAGCGGGAAACCACGTATAATAATCTCCTGTTGCAACTGCCAGGGCATCCCGATAACAAGCCCCGATTCCTGAATTCTTATGGTGGCGTATGACTTTCACCTCCGCGTGTTCTTTGGCTAATTGAGCGGCTAACTGCGAAGTTGAATCAGCGCTTGCGTCATCCACAATAATTATTTCAAGTTTCTTGAGCATACCGGGTAAAGCTGATAACAGGTCTTCTACCGCCGGCTTAATGTTTTTCTCTTCATTAAAGGCAGGCACGCAAATTGACAGGCTAAGGAGTTCTTTCATATAAAATTGACATGCCCGGCAGGATTCTTCAGTTCCCACAGGTAACGGTTAATTTCGTCCAGGCGGCAGGCTTCTCTGCATTTATTTATATCCCATTTATTATATAGCAAGTCCATAATCCTTTTTCTTCTCTTGCCTTCCCAGATGTCTTTAAAAGTATCATGGCATATGTTTCCGAATATAAAATTCTTATCGCCTAAAAACCTGCTGCACGGATATACGTCGCCGCTTGCTGCTATATATGCCCAGAAAGGTAACCCCAGGCAATGTTTGTAGGGCCTGCTTTGCCCCAGCTTCTCCATTGCATGCCGGCGGAATACTATCTGGAAATTATCTTTTACGTATGCCTCTAATTCCTTATCCAGATAAAATTGCCCCGCGTATTTGAAATTACGGCCTATCCTGTTAATGCTAAGCGGATGCCAGGAATAAGGCTTTATTGCCAAGTAATCAACGCCTGTATCCTGCAACATCCTTGCCAATGGTATTGCTTCCTTATAATTCTGGGGTATCAATAAAAACTGTACCCCTATGGTGCAGCCATATTTATTCTTATTTCTAATCTTAACAGCCTGTTTAAGATTATTTATAACGATGCCGAAATCTTCTTTTTTGGTATTATGGATTACCGCGTAATTCTCTTGTGTGCCTGCGTTCAGGCTCACCCTAAGCCAGCTAAGAGAACTTAATAATTTGCCGGACTTTTTCTTATCCAGCAGAACACCGTTGGTAGTAATAGCAGCGTCTACGCCTGCCTTTTTTGTGAAGGCAACAATATCCGTGATATCCTTATGTAAAAGCGGCTCTCCTTCTCCCGCGTAATGGATGCTTTTTACGCCTTTCCTGGCTACGCCGGCGATAAACCTTTTAAGGCAATCTGTGCCTAATAATTCAGGTTTATATTTAAGATAATCCAGCGCACAGAATATGCACCGGTGGTTGCATCCGGAAAAAGGCGCAATTTCTATATAAAGAGGGTAAATGTTTTCGCCTTTAAGCCAATCGTGCACCCGCCCAACATGATAAATAAGTTTATGGCTCTCTATCCTGAATTTATCCTCTCTCACAATATACGCTCCCTATATCTTTAATCTCTACAGAAGTATGCCCGTAGACCTGGAACCTGTTTGTCTTTATCTTTATATCGCAGGGGTTGCAATCCCCAAACTGGGCGCACTCCCGGAAGATATCGTTTATTTTAAAATCCGGCTCTAATAAATTCCCGACTGGAGGAAAATTCTTGTAAAGGTCATGGTGGCACCTGAAAACATTGCCATCCGGGCCGATAATTAACTCTGAAGTACGGCATAGGCATTTTTTTCTTTTAGTATCCCCCACTGCTTCGGGATAAAGATAGGCCCCGTGCATTTTCCCGTTAAATTCTCCCAGGAATTCTTTAGTCCTGCAATCAATACCCAAATCCAGGCATCGCTTCTTAAGCTCTGTTATTTCTTGCTGAAACTGCGGGTGTAAAATAACAAAAACACCTATGCTAAATCCTGCCCTTTGAATCTTTGCTACCCTATTTATAAAATCATTTAAATCCGTATGCGAGGGATGATAACTTGCCCTGATATTCGGGTATGGGGCGTTCCTGTTCAAGCGGGACGGCTTAAGCTCCTTAATGAAATCATCAACATTAAAAGAGAGGTTCGTTAAAATATCAATATTTAAATCCTCTTTAATATTTTTGATTATACTGATGAAGTCAGGATGCAGCACCGGCTCTCCACCTTGAATAGTAACAGGCAGGTTTTCATGGCAAACAAGACGGTTCATCCCTTCTATCCAACTCCGGCCCGGCATAAGCG
>JAQTVG010000207.1 GCA_028706895.1 Candidatus Omnitrophota bacterium | reverse complement strand
GAATGGGGCCTTTATATGTTGAGCGCCTGGAGGTATAACCTTACGGATAATATTAATGGCAGGATTTATTTCGATGTCAGATCAAAACTGGGCGTAGCCGAAGGTTTCGGAGCCAATTACGATAGCCCGGAATTCGGCAAAGGAGACTTCACATATTATTATACCCAGGAGAGGAACAAGACCAAGGATTTCCCCAAGGATGACTTGACTATCCCCAGAGAGTTTGAACGCTATTTAATCCGCTGGCGGCATAAATGGGATATTGATGAGAGCACAAACCTGATTTCAGAATATTATAAGATCGTTGACTCCAAGAGGATATTGCATCCGGGCCACGATTATAATTTTCTGAAAGAATATTTTTACCGCGAATACGAAAAAGACGCACAGCCTCTGTCGTATACCTCCTTGCACCATTCCTTTAATTATTCCAGCCTCGATATCGTTATGCAAAAACGCGTCAATCGCTGGTATACCCAGCTGGAAAAATTGCCCGAAATAAGTTACAGTTACCCCAGCCTGCAGTTCGGGGAGTCGCCGCTTTATTTTTCTAATTCTGCCCAGGCGGTAAATTTTAATTACAAACACGCTGTGCCTTCGCCTTCAAGCGATGACCTGGATGTCGTAAGGTTCGATACCAGCAATAAGCTTTCTCTTCCGATGAAGGTCGCCTTTATAAATTTTACCCCCTTCGTAAAAAACCAGGAGACTTATTACACTAAGGATGTTTACGGCTCAGCCACTGTCTTAAGGAGCATTTTTTTTAGCGGAGCAGATTTATCCACCAAATTTTACCGCATCTTTAACGTGAAAACCGGATTTTTGGGGATGGATATAAACGGGCTCAGGCATATTATAACGCCTAGCGTTGGTTACGCCTACAATCATGAACCTACGGTCTTAAGCAGCAAATTAAGGCAATTTGACGGCACGGATTCGATTACACGCAGCAACGCGGCAAGTTTGGGCCTATCAAATAAACTGCAAACAAAACGCAAGCAAATAAGCGTGGACCTGGCTGATCTCAACATCAGCAGTTCCTATGTTATTAAGCCCAAGACAGGAGAGAAGCGGGGAAGCAACTTAAACGATATCTTTTTCGACCTGGCGCTAGTTCCTTATGCCTGGATGAGGGTAGACGCAGATACGACTTACTCGCGTTCAGGGAACCGATCCGACCCAAACTACCATAAATTATCCAGCGCAAACTATGATATTAGTTTTAGCTTCGCTAATGAGCGTTCATTAGGCATAGGGCAGCGTTGGCAGAGAAAAGGCAGCAATCAGCTCACCTACAATGCTAGATACCTGCTTAATCCAAAATGGAGGTTCTCCGTTTACCATCGGGTCGAATTCAGCCATATTGCGGGTACAAAGAGAGGATTAAGGGAGCAGGAATATATACTTTCCAGGGACCTGCACTGCTGGATTATGGAAGTAACCTATAATGTGACAAAAGATAAGGGCGAAGGTATATGGTTTGTTTTCAGGCTCAAGGCCTTTCCGGAGCTGGAATTCGGCTTTGACCAAAGCTACCATGCGCCTAAAGCAGGTGCGCAGTAAATGGAGGGATTAGGCTTAAAATGAATATTTCAATCATAGGTTCGGGTTATGTGGGTTTAGTTACCGGCGCCTGCCTTGCGGAATTGGGCAACAAGGTGATCTGCGCTGATAACGACACCAAGAAGATTGCCGGGTTGAAGAAAGGGGTCATCCCCATCTATGAGCCCGGATTAAAAGAATTAATAACAGCAAATGCCAGGAAAAAGAGGCTTTCTTTTACCTCGAATATTAAAGAGGCGGTAGTGGCTTCCGAGGTTATTTTTATTGCCGTAAGCACCCCTCCCTTGCCTAATGGCGAGGCTGACCTTACGGGAATAGAAAACGTGGCGCGTAATATTGCCGTTAACATGAATGACTATCGCCTGATCGTAGAGAAATCTACTGTCCCGGTTGAAACCGGGGAATGGGTTATGCGCACTATCTCTACTTATGTCAGGCGTAAGATTAGTTTTGACGTTGCCTCAAACCCGGAGTTTTTAAGGGAAGGCTCTGCGATAGAAGATTTCATGCATCCGGACAGGGTAGTTATCGGAGTAGAATCAAAAAGGGCAAGGGATATTTTAGTGCGCCTGTATAAACCCTTAAAGTCCCCCCTGGTAATTACAAACATAAAGTCAGCGGAATTAATCAAGCATGCCTCAAACGCATTTTTAGCCAGCAAGATCTCTTTTATTAACTCCGTGTCCCGTATCTGCGATAAGGTGGGTGCGGATGTTAGAGAAGTAGCAAAAGGCATGGGCCTGGACAAGAGGATCGGACAGGGCTTTTTAAACGCGGGATTAGGTTATGGCGGTTCCTGCTTCCCCAAAGACCTGGATGCCTTTATTAATATTTCAGAGAAACTTGGTTATGATTTTCGCCTGCTCAAAGCCGCGAAAGACACTAATGATGAACAGAAGGCGTTTATTTTAAAGAAGATAAAGGATGTTTTGTGGATAATTAAAGACAAGACCATAGCGGTTTTGGGCCTTTCTTTTAAACCGGATACCGACGACATCAGGAATTCCCCTTCCCTGGAGGTAATCAATGCCTTACTGTCGGAGAAGGCCAAGATCAAGGTCTACGACCCGCAGGCTATGGGAAAGGCTAAAGCGGTGTTTAACACGGCCTTGGTTGAATTATCGAAAAGCGCTTATGATGCCTGTAAGGGGGCGGATTGCCTTTTAGTGGTTACAGAATGGGGCGAATTTAAAAATTTAAATTTTATCCGGGTTAAAAAATTACTAAAGAGGGCACTCGTTGTCGATGCCCGAAATATTTACGAACCGGAAAATTTAAGGAAATTAGGCTTTACCTATAT
>JAQTVG010000206.1 GCA_028706895.1 Candidatus Omnitrophota bacterium | reverse complement strand
CGCCACTAAATATCTGGGTATCTTTGGGGCGCAGAATATCAATCTTTTGGACCATCTCTTAACTAACTTCTCGGTTTCTATAAATAGGGATGAGCTCATCGATCCTTCACTGCCGCATAAGGATTTTGACATTATCCGTAAGGAGTCAGAGCTCTTTAAGCCTTTATATCTTGCGGTACGCCTTGATATGCTCAAGAGCCTTACCGGGGAAGTTTCAGGCATAGTGCTGACGCTGCGCGATGTGACCGAGGCGCGCACGGAAGAGATGGCGAAGCAGGATTTCTTAAGCCTTATATCGCATAAGCTGCGTACGCCGGTAAGTGTTGTTTACGCAAACGCATGTCTGCTGGGGGAAGAAAAGATCTCAGGGGCACTTAATGACAAGCAGAGAAAATCCATCGCCTCTATTTCAGAAGGGTCTGTTAAGTTGACAAGCCTAATCGATAAGCTATTGAAGTTTGTTGAAATAAGCAAGGCCAGGCCGGATATATCAAAGGAGGAGATAGAGTTATTCACTTATCTACCTTCTTTGGTCAGGCCCATGGTTGATAAACTAAAGGATAAGAAAATAGAATTAAATATCGATTGTCCGCAGGAAGAGTCCGTCCTGCATATAAATAAATCTTCCCTGGATGCGATAATTAAAAATCTGGTAGAGAACGCAATCAAGTTTAATGATAAAGAAATCGCCAGGGTTTCTATTTCTGTCATAAAGACTGCGAAGAATCTTGAAATAGAGATCTCTGATAACGGTCCCGGCATACCTCCTGAAGACAGACAGAAGATATTCGAGCAATTCTACCAGGTAGAAAAATACTTTACCGGTAACGTGGAAGGCGTCGGCTTAGGCCTTGCCTTGGTAAAGCGCCTGGTAAATATTTCCGGCGGAGAAATAAACTTAAGGTCCGAGATCGCCAGGGGGACAACAGTTATTATTTCTTTTGCGCAATAAGAAACGCATTAAGAGGAGAATATTATATGAATATTCTTAGAAAAATAATTGTTTTTCTAGGCATAGCCTTTATTATCTTAATTATTTTCCTGATCATTACCTTTTCTATTTTAAAACACCTTAGAATAAAAGAAATAGTCGAGCGGGAAATCGAGCATAGCCTGGGGATCAATGTCACTATAAATAAAATAAATTTTTCTCCCTTTCTTGCGCACATTGCGGCAACCGGCATAACCATACATAATCCCAGTGGTTTTGTTGAAGATGAGTTGGCTTACATAGATGCAATTCATTTTGTGTGCGATCCCTTAGAGATCGTTACTATGAAGAAGCCGAATATATATCTTTTTGCGCTGGATCTAAAGCGATTGAATATCATCAAGGATAGGGATGGTAAAGTAAATATAAAAGAAATTATTTCAATCAGTAAAGAAGACACTTCTGTAGAGTCAAAGACCTCTTTCTATTTTGATGTTGTCGTCTTAAGCGTCGGTGAGGTAAATTACATTGATTATTCACAGGGCACTAAAAGAGAACATAAATATCCTATAGGCATTAAGAATGCGACCTTTATCAGCCTTAAGAATGAGGATGACGTAGTAAAAATGGTCATCTATAAAGCAATTGAAAATACGGATATCGGGAAGTTGATAAACTTAAAGATTGTTCCGGTTGTTTCGCAAATAAAAGATACTATGGATGCGGCCTGGGGCACTGCAAGAACCGGGGCTAAAGGCGCCCTGTCCATTGCTGCCTTGCCTTTTAAGCTGCTTTTTAATTAGCCATTGATATATGTGTCCCGACAGAGGGGGACGGTTCTCCTACTTGCAAATATCTATCATATTTATAGTTATGAGCATGGTTTTATCAAAGCCCAGGCTAAGGTTAAATAGTCGGGTTATGATGGCGGTGCAGTGGTGGGGTTAAGTAGTTAACTATATTTTAGCATGGACTGTCTTTAAGAAGATGGTATAATTACATTATAGAAAGGGAGGAAGCGATGAAAAATATTAGCGTTTTGGTTGTTATCTTATTAGTTTTATTTCTTATGGGTGGCCGTTTAGGGTATTCTCAGCTTGCCCCTGCCCCGCAAGGCGCAGCCCCTAAAACATATGATGTGAATAGTGATGGCAAGCCTGACGTGATTTACCATGGAGACGGAAAATATGTATCGAAAGTTGAGGCGGATACCAATTATGACGGCAGGCCGGATGTGGTAGTACATATTAAAGACGGGAAGTTTGAGTCAGCAGAGGTTGATACTGATTATGATGGTAAGACTGACAAGAAATTTAACGATGCCCCTTCGTTTAATAAATGGGTTAATGAAAATAAGCCTGGTTTCAACGATAAATTAAACAAGACTGACTGGCGGATTGATTTGATGGATTTTTGATAAGATAATAAAGTAGGCATAGCTAAAACAGGGCCGGGGGTTACTTGTGAAATCCGGCCCTGTTTTTATGTGATTTAAGAAAAACCTTTATCTGGCTTAAAAAATGAAGAGGGATGTTCTTTCAGTTTCTTGCGGCATAAATAATTTCTTAACTTGACACCGGGATATTCTTGTGTTACTTATATAATAATAGTAACACAGGGAGGATTATGACGAAGATAGTGCGTTTTGGCGTATCCCTAGACAGGGAGCTTTTGGGAAAATTCGATCGCCTTTCCAAAGAAAAGAATTATACCTGCCGTTCAGAGGCATTCAGGGATCTGATCCGGCATGAATTAGTGCAAAAACAATGGCAAGGCGATCAGGAGATTGCAGGCGCTATTACGCTTATTTATGATCACCACAAAAGAGAGCTGGTGAATAAACTGATGGATATCCAGCATGATTTTGGGCGAATTATAATTTCTGCGCAGCATATTCATCTTGACCATGATAATTGTTTAGAGATTATCGCGGTAAGAGGC
>JAQTVG010000205.1 GCA_028706895.1 Candidatus Omnitrophota bacterium | reverse complement strand
CTTTTACTTGCGCATAATCTGTCCAGTATTGATTTTGCGGGTTTTAGCTCGTTACTTGCTATTTTTACATTGATTTCAAGCCCATTAACAACCCTGCAGACAGCAATAGCCAAATATACGGCGGAATTTAACGCGCATAACCAGGCCCAGAAAATCCAGGCCTTATTGGCCAGCCTTATCAGGAAGACTTTGTTCCTGGGGGGTATTACTTTTATTATTTTTTATTTTCTTTCACCCTATATTATAAATATCCTTAAGATTTCTTCTGTATCTTCCGGCTATATTTTAGCTTTACTCATCGCTTTTTGTTGGATTACTCCGATTTTAACGGGGTCGCTGCAGGGCCTTGAATTATTTAAATGGCTTGTATCTCAATCTCTGATTTCCGGAGCGGCAAAACTGATTTTTGCGTTTATATTTATCAAGCTGGGATTTAATATCGCAGGAGCTCTCGGGGCATTTTTAGTTTCCGGTTTAATAGGGATTATTATCGCAATCCCTCCGCTAAAAAACCTGCTTTCATTTAAGCCGATAAAAGACGGCATAAAATTAAAAGAGTTCTTTTTATTCCTTGGCCCTGTGGCAGCAAGTTCTTTCTGTTTTATTGCGCTGGTAAGCGTTGATATGATACTGGTAAAATATTTTTTTAAGCCCATTGACGCCGGTTTCTATTCTTTGGCCCAGATACTCGGGAAAATCTTTTTATTCTTACCGGGGGCTATAGCAGTGGTAATGTTCCCTAAAACTGCGGGGTTAAAAGCCAGGAATATGAATACCGGTTCTACATTAAACAGGTCGCTGCTTTATGCTTTTATCCTGTGTATTATTGTAAATCTTGGATACAATATTTTTCCTTCCCTTACTTTAAGAATTCTCACCGGTAAGGTATTTGATGAGTCCATAATGTTAGGCAGGCTATTCGGCATATCAATGAGCTTTTTCGCGTTGCTGTTTATCCTGATAAATTATTTCCTTTCTATAAAAGACCTGCGTTTTATAAAATACATGATCCTGTCAGTCTTGCTGGAGTCGTTTGCCATTATCTTATTACACAGGACTCTAATTGATGTGCAGTTGATACTCTGTATCAATTCAGTTTTATTATTTTTGGCTTGCTCATTCCTGGCTTATAAAAAAAGGGGAGTTTTTGCGTAAGATGCAAACCTCAAAAGAAAAAATCTCTATAGTGATGCCGGCATACAACGAAGGGGTCCGTATTGTATCCAGCATAGAGGAGACAGTAGGGGCGTTTAAAGGTTTCGGGCATCCATGGGAGCTTATTGTAATGGACGACGGCTCAACGGACGATACTTACGTAAAGGCCGGTTCCCTTGCCTTGAAATACCCTCAACTTATCGTTAAAAGAAACCGCAGGAACATGGGTAAGGGCAGGGCTATCAAGAAGGCCCTGCGTTATGTATCCGGCGACTATGTCCTTTTTTTAGACGCGGATATGGATTTGCACCCTGTGCAGTTTGAAACTCTTTTTGATATTATGGGTTTAGATAAGGCAGATATAGTTATCGGTTCCAAGCTTCATCCTAATTCTAAAGTAAAATACCCCTTACAGCGTAAAATAATCAGCTATGTGTATTATTTAGCGGTTAAGCTTCTTTTTAACCTGCCTTGCCATGATACCCAGACAGGGTTAAAGCTATTCAGGGTTGATGCGTTAAGAAAGGTAATGCGCAGGGTTTTGGTAAAGAAATTTGCTTTTGATTTGGAAGTCCTGGTAAACGCGCACCATTTAGGTTACAAGATTGTTGAGGCGCCGATAATCCTGAAACCCCAGCGGGCCTACGGAAGGATAGGGCCATCCGCCCTTATCGCGACGGGGTGGGATACATTGGCAATATTTTACAGGATGCACATATTAAAATACTATGACCGTATCGATTATTATCGCCGTAAAAACCTGGCAAAAGAATTTAGAAGAATGCGTCGCTAAATGCCTTGAGTTAGATTATCCGGATTTTGAGATAATTATTCTTCCGGATGTTGACATAAGGACTCTAGCTGCCGTAGACAGGATATTGGGTATTCACGGGGTCAAGGTTATTCCTACCGGGCCTGTCAGCCCTGCGCAAAAAAGAGACATGGCTTTAGGCCACGCTAAGGGAGATATCTTGGCTTTTATTGATGATGATGCTTTCCCGCAAAAGGATTGGCTAAAAAAAGCAATGAGTAATTTTAATGATACATCTGTTGCGGCAGTAGGCGGGCCGGCAGTGACCGCGGATAATGATACCTTAAAGCAGAAAGCAAGCGGCCTGGTTTATTCATCAGCGTTAGTCAGCGCAAGGTATGTCTATAGATATTTACCGGGGAAGAAGAGGGATGTTGATGATTATCCGAGTTGCAATTTTTTAATCCGCAAATCCATAATGCAGGCGTTAGGAGGATTTAACACTGATTTCTGGCCCGGAGAAGATACAAAATTGTGCCTTGAGATAACTAAGAAGCTCGGTAAGAAGATTGCCTATGACCCTGAAGTCAAAGTTTTTCATCATCGCAGGCCCTTGTTCCTGCCGCATCTAAAACAAATAGCCAGCTACGCCCTTCACCGCGGTTATTTTGTTAAACGCTACCCCCAAACATCCATGAGATTGCCATATTTTATTCCTACGTTATTTTTATTAAGTATTATTATGGGAGCGGCTTTATCCATATTTATGATACCGTTTAGAATGGCATATTTTTTGGCCTTGGTATCATATATTCTTTTAGTCCTTATCTTTAGTATTTCTAAAGAGTTACGTTTTATTCCCTATGTGTTCTGTGGTATAATACTAACTCATGTTACTTACGGTTTTTATTTTATTAAAGGGCTTCTCGCCAAGGAACTCGCAGAAGACAAGTCTATATGAAAATAGTTATTTCATATCCGCCTATAGATACTA
>JAQTVG010000204.1 GCA_028706895.1 Candidatus Omnitrophota bacterium | reverse complement strand
GAAAAGGCGCTGTGTACGCTATGCTTTGGCCCTGGCAGGATGGGGAGCGTATCACGCTAAAGATGGGCGTGAGCATATGAACAGAAGAGCAAAAATAACGCTGACAATCTGTTTTGCCGTATGTTTGGCTTTATGTATTTTTATCCATGATTCATATGGTGATTTATTTGCGGGCAGGAGGGCCGATTTTATGCCCGCGGAGAAATTACTTTACCCTATTACCGATAATATTGACTTAACCGGTAAGGATTACCTTGAATTCAGATGGGTTGTTACCGATCTGGTAAGGACCGATTATTTTGATTTCAGGCTGTATAAGGGTTACAATACAACAGCGCCAAATTTAATTTTCAAGAAAAGATTTAGCGCGGATGAACTTCCGGCTAGGGTCGAGGCATCGCTTCTTGAGGTAAATCAGGTCTATACCTGGACTCTGGTGCAGGTATTTAATAACGGTTATAAAGGCGACAAAAGCTACAGTCCTTTCAAGATAGTGAATAAATAATGAAATTAAGAGGGAGGCGGAAATGGTTTTTAACTGGAGCCCTATTATTGCGTTAAATTTAGTACTTTGTATAATCGTGCTGATTTTAGGTTTTCTCAGCTATAGCAGAAACAGAAATCAGGTGCCTCTTTATCTTAGTATAGCTTTTGGCCTATTCGGCATATCGCATTTAATGGAGCTTTTTAGGGGAAGAGGTAACCTTGAGTGCGTTTTAATTGTTGTCCGGTTAGCCGCCTATGTCCTCGTTATAGTTGCTTTATATAAAGCAGCGTTTGAAACGAACGCCTGATTATGCCATGTTAATTCTTTGAAAGTTATTGAATCCTCATAATTTAGTAGTAAAATAATAAAAAAGGAGTGGGCGTTCCAGAATAAGAGATATGCGGTAATAAACACTTTAATGGGAGGGCAAGATGGATAGAAGGCAAATAAGAATTATATTTAGAATGGGAGTTCTATTTATATCAATATTATTCTTATCATCCGGATGCTTAACGCCTCCTAAAGAACATGCGCCGAAGAAGGGCGTTTTGAATAATGTTTATGTTTTTCGCGATTTAGTGCAGGTAGATTTAGATAACGACGGGCAAAAAGAAATCATAGCTATTTATACTCCAGCCCTTAACTCAAGCGGTGTTAAAGTAATAAAGTTTTATGGTGACAAAGGCGAGGTTGTTTTTGAGCGCAATTTTGATACCCCAAATCTCAAATTCAGGATGAAGGGTAGAGCTCCTACTCTTATAGCCGAGTATAAAAGCGAGGCCACGGGATGTTCTTCAGGGATAACGAAGGATTTTTACCGCTGGGACGGCAATGCCTTTGTGGCTGTAAAGAAATAACCGGCGGCCATCTTTGCGGCACTATCTTAGAAAAATCCAGCCAGAAATAGAAACATCGTTACAAATCACCCTTTAGTTTTTAACGAATGGAAAAAATTTTCAATACGCCTTTGCAGTATTTAAAGGGTATCGGCCCCAAAAGGGCGAAGCTCTTTAGCGCGCTCGGGATAAATACCATTGATGACCTTTTATACTATTTCCCCCGGCGTTATGAGGACCGCACAAATTTTATCCCCATATCTAAATTACAGAAAGGGCAGACCTACACCATAAAAGCCCAAATACTTTCTAAAAAAGAGCATCGGTCTTTCAGGCGCAAGGGGATTAGCATAATTGAATTGTCCCTGGAGGATCCTACCGGAAAAATATTTTGCGTATGGTTTAATCAGCCATACTTGGGGGAATATTTTAAAGCAGGCCTGACTTTGATTCTTTATGGCAAGGTAGATGAATATGCAGGCCGCCTGCAGATGAATTCTCCGGAATTTGAGATTGTTTCTCCCGGAGTGGATGAATCGCTGAATATAGGCAGGATAACGCCGATTTATTCTTTGCCCAAAGGCTTAACGCAGCGCCATTTACGCAGCATCATAAAATACGCGTTAGATGAATACTTGCCTAGGATCAACGATTTTCTGCCTTATGATATCAGGTCAAGATGCAGCCTCCTGAATCTGGCTAAGAGCCTTATTAGCATTCATTTCCCGGACAACTTAGACGCGCAAGGACAAGCCTACAGGAGGCTTGCCTTTGAAGAGTTCTTTTTGTTTCAGCTGCCAATTGTTTTAAGAAAGAGAGAAAAACAGGAAAAGCCGGGCATAGCTCATAAAGTAGACGCGGAGTTACTCAACGTTTTTATTGAAAGACTTCCGTTTAATTTGACTACGGCCCAGCAAAAAGTTATAGAAGAAATTAAATCAGATATGGCAAAACCTTTTGCTATGCAGCGCCTCTTGCAGGGCGACGTAGGTTCGGGAAAGACTGTGGTAGCAGCTATTGCCAGCTTTATTGCCATTCAGGGAGGGTATCAGGTTGCGTTTATGGCTCCCACGGAGATATTGGCGAGGCAGCATTATTTTAATATTAAACATCAATTATCAAATATCAAAACGAAGGCAATTAATATAGAGTTATTGGTTAGCAGTATAAATAAAAGAAGCAAAGAAGCTGTTTATAAGAAGGCCAGGGAAGGCAGCGTAAACTTGATTATAGGGACACACGCGTTACTGGAAGAGGACGTGGGTTTTAAGAACCTGGGTTTGGTGGTTATTGATGAACAGCATAAATTTGGCGTGGGGCAACGGGCGTTATTACCTGCAAAGGGTGTTAATCCGGATGTCCTGATTATGACTGCTACGCCTATACCGCGCACATTGGCGATTACCCTATACGGTGATTTAGATGTTTCTGTTATAAATGAATTGCCGCCGGGAAGGCCTGTAGTTAAAACAACGCATTTTGCTAAAGATGCTAAAGCAGCGGCTTATGAGGTTGTCAAATCTCAGCTCGAGCAGGGATATCAGGCGTATATTGTTTATCCGGTGATTGAGGATTCTT
>JAQTVG010000013.1 GCA_028706895.1 Candidatus Omnitrophota bacterium | reverse complement strand
GGCGACATTGTATTTAAATGGATGCGAAGGAGGCTCTCCTTAGCGATAGGTAATGGCAAAAATAAAGTTAGATTTACACGATATCTTTAACAAAGGCCGCTCTATTGACATAGAGCTTAATCGCGTTGTTGAAGAAGCAATGCAAAAGAGGATTTCTTTAGTAGAGATTATTCCCGGCAAGGGTAGCGGGCAATTAAAGAAACACGTCTTGCGTTTTTTAGAGCAGCCAGAGATAAAAAAGCTTTATCACCGCATAGAAAAAGACGATAAGAATTTCGGCAGGATTTTCCTGCACTTTAGGCACTAAGAATGAAATCTTATACTGAATATTTATGGTTTAATACAAAAAATCGGCAGGAGTTTATAAATATAACCCCGCAGGTAGAAGAGGCGGTTAAGAAGAGTGGGGTTGAGGAAGGGCTTTGCCTTGTTAACGCAATGCATATCACAGCTTCAGTTTTTATCAATGATGACGAATCGGGGTTACATAGTGATTTTAGCCAATGGTTGGAGAAGCTCGCGCCATACGGGAAAGATAAATATAGGCATAACCTTAGCGGTGAGGATAACGGCGACGCCCATCTAAAAAGAACAATAATGGGTAGAGAGGTCGTCGTAGCAATTACCAACGGCAAGCTCGACTTTGGCCCGTGGGAGCAGATTTTCTACGGCGAGTTCGACGGCAAAAGAAAGAAGCGGGTTTCGATAAAGATAATAGGGGAGTAATTCTAGCGATAAAATACTATCTGTTTTTATTTTTTCAATATAGCTATATAGAGTTTTTCTTGCATTCTAAATTTCTGGGTCGCCTCATGGGAATCACTTCTTGTGATATGCGATAAAACGATTCCAAAATGATTTGCAATAGGGAGAAGAGATATAGAATAATTTTATTGCAAAGAGGCGATTAATGATATTCACGCACTAAATCGGTGGATAATGATGGAGAAAACCTTTCGTTCAGAAATCTTTTTAGGCTTAGTAGTGCCTGTGGGTATAGATGTAGATAGAATTACCCAGATGGTAATTGATTATTTATCAAAAAAGTTTCAATATAAAACAAATACAATTAGGCTAAGTGGGTTAATACATAATATAAATGGAGTTAAGATAAAAATTGATAATTCTTCGGAATATTTGCGAATAGATACCAGCATGCGAGCAGGAAATGAAGCACGAGAAATAAGTAATCAAAAAGATATCCTAGCGAAACATTCTATTATCGAAGTACAAAATATAAGAAAGTCACCACAGCCAAAACAGGGAAATGTGTATATATTCCGTTCAATTAAAAATCCTGATGAAGCAATTTTGTATCGCCAAGTCTATGGAAAAGGATTCTTTCTTTTGGGTTTTGCCAGTGCATGGAAAAAGAGAGAAGATTATCTTATAAAAAAACAAGGTATGACTAAATCACAGGCTGAAGAATTGCTTCGTCGTGATGAGGTAGAGCTAAATGAGTATGGGCAAGATGTGCGGGATGTTTTTTATACATCAGATGTATTTTTTGATATTGATAATGAAGATTTTGAAAAACATTTAAAGAGATTCTTTGATTTGATATTCGGGCACCCACATTTAACTCCTACTAAAGATGAATTTGCAATGTTTTTGGCGTTTTCTTCTTCTTATCGCTCTGCAGATTTATCAAGGCAAGTAGGAGCTGTTATATCTTCTGAATGTGGAGAAATTATTGCAATGGGCCATAATGATGTTCCTAAAAAAGGCGGCGGTTTATATTGCTGTGATGATGAAAATGATATGAGGGATTTTGTTAAAGGATACGATTCAAATGAAAGAAGAAAGAATAGAATTGCTAATAAGATCGAGCAAGGATTAAGAGAGCTAATCAAAAATAAAATTTCTATAGAAGAAGTAAGAAAGGTTATTAAAAGTTCTGGATTGTTTGATATAACGGAATATGGAAGAGCTGTTCATGCGGAAATGGAAGCCTTATTAGCTTGCTCTCGGTTAGGAGTCAGTCCAAAAGGTGGGACTATCTATTCAACAACATTCCCTTGTCATAATTGCGTTAAGCATATTGTTGCCTCAGGTATTATTAAGGCTGTTTTTATCGAGCCTTATCCTAAAAGTAAAGCTTTGGAATTACACGAAGATTCTGTTAAAATGTATAGGCAGTTTGAAAAGAATTCAGATAAAGTAATATTGCAGCCTTTTGTAGGAATTGGGCCTAGAAGATTTATCGATCTCTTCTCGTTAAAACTAAGTAATGGTGTTAAAATAGAAAGAGAACAGAAGGGTAAAATTGTAAAGTGGCCTGAAAAAGATTATTTTTCTCGATTTCCCTTACTTGGGTTGTCGTACTTAGATAAAGAAAAATCAATCGGAGCGAAGTTAAATGAAGGAGTAAAAAATGGCAAGAGTAAAAATTAATGGCAGAAAAAATAATTCCTTTTGGAAAGTCTCTTCTGATAATTATGCAGAAGTTGAGAAATGGCCAGAGTGGAAACGTTCAATTATAATTAGTTCATCTACAGCTAGTACTTGTAAATTTATATGTTATAAGTCTAACCAAAAAAGTAAATAATAGTTTATAATGTTTATGAATTTCCTTCCTTAAAGCTGATCTACTTTTGAAAAACCTGCATACAGATAATCTTTCTTTCACGTAATATTTCTGGGTTGTCTAAAATAAAATACTTTCTCATATCTTTTACATTTTGACTAATTAATGTTACAATAAATTGCCGCTTTGCTTTAGGTGGTTGCCTTAAAATAGATAAAGGCTGTTTTACCCAAATTACTTAAGCGGCAGGGAGGTTTGAATATGGTAATTAATATTCGTATTCGGATCTCTGCTACTGCCCTACGGGTTATTCTGTTAACCCTTTTATGGGCATTAATAGGGTAACCTATAGGCAGAACTACGGAGGGACCTATGTCTCTCCGTAGTTTTTTGGTTAATATGAATTAAAATAACTTGCTCTTGTTATAAGGTAAATTTAGGACAACAAGAGCCTTTCAATAGAATTAATAGTAGCAATTTATGCTATATTTTGTAAATTTTACTTGACAAAAAGTAGCATTATGCTAAAATTAGCACTCTAGAGGAAAGAGTGCTAATTAAAAGTTATTTGAAAATTTGGTTGTAGTCCTGAAGTTCGAAGGGATAAATCCTGGACTAAAAAAAAGAAAAACCTTCACGAGCAGAAGCTCATGCACATCATAGCGCTCCGTGAAGGTTTTTTGTTTTTATGGATCAGTGAGGAAGAAAAAGGGCGGATAAAATAATGGTTAAGGGACCTTTGTCCACCTTTGGGGCAATAGATATCTGCACTAGCACCGTTATCATTATGGTAGCCTAGAGAGGAGGAAAATCAAACCTTTTGATAACTTCGTTGCAGAAATATATTAACAAGGGGGTAAATAGAATGGGTAAAGATCAACATGTTGTGCCTTATGATAACAAGTGGGCAGTAAGAGGTGAAGGAAACGGCAGGATTACTTCTGACCATCGTACGCAGGGAGCAGCGATTAATATCGCAAGAAGGATTGCTATAAATCAACAATCCGAAGTAGTAATCCACGGGAGAGATGGTAAGATAAGAGATAAAGATAGTTACGGTAATGATTCTTGTCCACCAAGAGATAAGAAGCACTAAGCTTTGTTACAACTAGGGCGGTTCTAAGTTTTAGTAATAAAAAATAGAACCGCTCTTGATTCCTACTAATCGTATAATGTTATAAAACACAGGAGGGTTATTATGCAGATAACTTGGTCAGTTTTTCATGAAACATATTCTGAATCTGAAGTCAAAAAATATGCACCAAAAGAAGCGGGAGTTTATTTGCTTTGGGTAAAGTTAAAAAGCGGAGAATGGAGATGTTTTTATGTTGGTCTGGCAGAAGATTTAGAAATAAGATTATTGGATCATCTTTCGGATAATGAGGAAAACGAATGCGTAAAGGAAAAGGTTTCAGAATACGTATGTGGTTTTCAGTATGCTAAAGTTTCTAAACAAGATTATCGTAATGGTATAGAAAAATATTTATACGACCATTATTCGCCGGAATGCAATCAAGCGGATCCTGGCGGAGAATCAATGGAAGTTAATTTACCATAATAATCTGCAGATTATTACTGGATAAATAAAAAATCCTAAGTCTAAGTTCACTTGGGATTTTTTATTTTTAGCGGCATTGAAACTCAAAGCCCGTTTCAGAACGAACATAAGGAGTCCATGAGTTCTCTTATGAGGCGAAACTTCTCTGTTTCTATGCTTATCTTCTATGAATTGTAAGAGAGGAAATGGAATTGGGTTAATATCGTAAGATTAGAGTAACTGGTAAGGTTTTACTTTCAATGCCTTGGCGAACTTGTCAATAGTATCCACTTTTAGCGCCGGCGGGTTCTTGCCTTCAATCCTCTGGAGATATTTATAATCAATATCAGCCAATTCTGAAAGTTTTTCCTGCGTATATCCGCGCTTTTTACGCAACGCTTTAATTCTTGCCCCTAATTTTAGCCTAATATTCGGTTCCATACACCTTATTATCCTACGGTTTTTTATTATTGACACCTAATTGCAGTAAGGTGTATAATAACAAAGAAAAAAGCTAAGAGGAGGAAGATTTTTGCAATGGTAATGTTTGACTCCAAAAAGCATGGTTTCACGCTACTTGAGTTAATTATAGTAATTATTATTGTAGGCCTTCTTGCTACCTTAGGCCTTACGCAATACACAAAAATACTTGAGAAAGGGCGGATTGCTGAAGCGACTGCGAATGTAACCCAGCTGCGAAAGCTTGCAAATGCTTATTACCTGCAAAATGGCACACTTCTTACTGTGGCAAATGCCGATTTGGGTGTGGGTACAAGCGCAGGTATGTTACCGCAGGACTGTAATGCCAGCTATTTTTTTCGCTACGGCTTTGACTGGCCATATGAAGGTCAGGTTAATATATGGGGGTACAGGTGTACATCGGATGGGAAGTCGCCGAATTGGGGTGCCGGCTCATATGCTGTTTATATTACTGTCAGGCCGGGTGTAGGCGATACCGCAATTAATTGCTGGGCGCCTGATGATAGCTGCGCACAGGTAGGTTTACCACATTAGAAAATAAATATTAATGTATTTTTTAAAATTAAAACTTAAGAAGTTCGGAAATACTTATTTCAAAAGCTTTGGCGAGTTTTTCAAGAGTGTCCAATCTTGGGTAGGGCGGGGTTTTGCTTTCAAGTAACTGGATATGTTTGTAATCAACTTCCGCAATTTCAGAAAGTTTTTCCTGGGTCCAGCTTTTCTTCTTGCGTAGTTCTCTAATCCTTAAAGCTAATTTTTTCCTGATGACCGTTTCCATAAGGTGCTATTATCGCAGAAATAATTTATTATTTACACCGTAAATAGACGGTGCTATAATCTAACAATAGTGAGGTAAGGGAGGACGTAATGGCTATGGCGGTTAATCCTGATAAGAAAAAAGCTTTTACGCTTTTAGAGTTAATCGTAGTCATTATTATCATAGGTATTCTTGCTACCGTAGGGCTTTCTCAGTATAGCCGGATAATAGAAAGAGTAAGAGGGGCTGAGGCTAAAGCAATTCTTGGCGCTATCCGCAGTGGTCAAAGCACATACTATCTTCAGTATGGTTCTTATGCGAGCGTAATAAGCGACTTAGGGCTAACAGTTCCCACCTCATGCACATCCACAAATTATTTTTCTTACAATATAATATTAGATGATCCCAGGTCTGAAGGCCGCAGGTGTACTATCGGAGGGAAATCGCCAAATTGGACAGGGACTTTTTATTGTATGGTTATTTGGTATGATGGTAGATTTCAGGAAAATGGGTGTGATGGCGGAGGGCCGGGATCCCCGGAGGTACGTTGAGGTATTTACACAATTCCCTTGTTAGGCGGAGGATGGTGATGTTTACAAACCTTAAAAATATTGTAGCAGAAAAAGAACATGGTTTTACTTTGTTGGAATTAATTGTCGTAATCATCATCATAGGTATTCTTGCTACCGTAGGGCTTACCCAATATACCAAGCAGGTTGAACGTTCTAGGTTTGCTGAAGGCAAAGCTAATGTGGGTATTATGCGGCAGCTTGCTTACGAGTATTATTTAAAGAATGGCACATTGAGCACTATCACTAGCGCTGATGTAGGCATAGTTACAGGTTCAACTATCCTGCCTCCTGGTTGTGTCAGCACTCATTATTTTTATTATGCCGTTGCGTGGTCAACTGATACTACCGTATCGCTGGTTGCTGTCAGGTGTACCTCTGGCGGAAAATCTCCACAATGGGGAGGCAGTTCGTTTTGCCTTGGCGGGATTTTTAATGCTACGACCGGTGGTATCTCTGGCCACTGCGGTTGCGGTTCAGGTTGTGCTGAGGTGGGCCTTCCCGGGGATTTTTAGAGCATATCTTGTTATCCTACGTCTTTAATATTTGACATCCAATTACAGTAAGGTATATACTAATAAAAGTAAAAGTCTGGAATGGGGTAATTTTTGGCTAGACTTGGAGGAAATTGCAGGTGAAGAAGGGCTTTACCTTACTGGAATTAATCATAGTAATTATTATTGTAGGCCTTCTTGCTACTGTAGGCCTTACGCAATATACCGTTATAGTCGAGAAAGGGCGTCTTTCTGAAGCTAAAGCAAATTTAGGTATTATGCGCAAACTTGCGCATGAATATTATTTGAAGAACGGAACACTCCTTACCATTACGGATGCAGATGTAGGTGTTGGCACAGGCCTATTGCCTTCAAGTTGTGTGAGTACAAATTATTATAGGTACTATTCTTATTATCCTAACGCCGATAGGGTGGATGTTTTTGCTGCCAGAGGCAAGTCGGGCGGAAAACCGCCTCAATGGACTGGCGCGAATTATTGTATCGCTACAAGAATTGTTCCGAATGGAACGGATATATTTAATCTATGTGGGTGCGGCTCTGGTTGTAGCGAGATAGGCCTGGTGTGGAATGACTAAAATTGCGCGTTCGCTGTTTAATACGATAGAAAGTATAGCTACGCCTTCCTGAGTAAAAACACAAGATAGGTATCTTATGCCGCCTTGTTTTGAGGTGCCAAATTGGCACCTCAAGATTTCAGTTTCTTGTATCGTAAGCTGATACATAAAATATTCGGGGAACCGCTCGATATTCCCTATCCAGTATTACTTTTTTATTTCTTACCTTTTGGTTTCTCTCATAAATTTTACATAAAATTTACATTATCTTAAGGATTAGTTGACAAATTTATTTTATACTCTTCTAACTATATCTCCAGGGAATCAAAACATTTAAGAAAGGTAGACTAATATGAAAAAGGCCTTATTTTGCTTCTTGGTTACATTTTTAACGATTAAACTATGCAGCGCAGGGGAATTAACGGTGGGTTTAGCCCAAGACTACTATAGGCAAGGGTTATCAAATGAAAGAAATCACCAGTTTTTCGAGGCAAAGGTATTCTTTCAGAAGGCTCTGTTGCTGGATCCGGATATCCCGGATAGAGAAATTATACGTAAGAAAATATCGGCTATTGAAGCCAAAGAGAATAGTGCTCCGGTTAATGTTGAGGCCCCTTTAGTAGAGGCAAAGAGTATCTCAGAGCCCGAAGCTAAAAAACCAAAAGATTTTGTGACTTATTATAGTGGTTATGAACCATTCTTGCAGGATTGTTTTACGCCTCTTTGCGAGAAAATAATTTTTAACAATTTTGGTATTTCTTACGCAGAAGAACAGAATTTTAAAAAAGCAGAAGGGATGTTTAAGGAATCGCTAAAAATAGATAGTTATTTCAAGCCTGCGCAGATTAATCTTGAGATACTTGATGATATGCGTTAGATTTTCTAAGGCCGTCTTTATCCTTCGCGGAGTTGTTTCTCGGCGTCAACGATGTCGCGGTTGATGACGCGGATGGTTTCTTTGATTTTGTCTTTTAAGATGTAAGAAGCGACTTTGGCGTCGCTGATTTCGCGTAAAATCTGCACACTCATCCTGAAATACCGCACTACTTCACCCTCATCCGTATCCGTAAACTGCAGTATTTTATCAAAACTTGTCCCGCGCAGCCACGCCTCAACACAGGTGCTTAAGTGGAATTGCGGCATCTTGCTCACAGGATAAATCCTGCATTTTATTTCGCGGGCTTTAATCTCCGCGTATATCTCTTCGCAGACTCTTTTTACCCGGCGCGCGCCCTTAGACAAACTCGGCATATGCTGGTTTTTACGCGGCTCAAAGACCGCTGCAGCTGTTAGGATCCCTAAACCAAATTCATCCAGTTGCTCAAGGATATTCTCGTCATAAAGCTCAGACAAAATTAATTCATATCCATAGACTGTTTTGGCAAACTGGCCTTTTTTGGTCAGGGTATCATTATTTATGTAGTTTAAATCCCTAAGGAGTTTTAATTTTGCTTCAATTAAGCGAAGCGCTTCTCTTTGCTCCTGTTTACGCGATTGGAAATAATGCAGGGAGAGAGGGTAAATTGTATAGATATTCTCTTTATATTTTTCATAGAGGTTAAGGATAGTGGCGTAAGAAGAATTTAGCTGGCTCCTGACTTCTTCGGGCCTTCCGTAAATAATGCGTTTTACATCTTCCATTTCTATGCGCGCGGGATTTATGCGGCAATAGACAAAGCCTTCTGTATCTATACCGCGGCGTCCGGCGCGGCCTGCCATTTGATAGAAGTCGCGCGTCTTTAAAGTGCGGACATATCTGCCGTAGAATTTTCTTAATTCATCAAAAATAACTGTGCGGCTGGGCATATTTATACCCAAGGCAAATGTTTCGGTAGTGAAGATGACTTTTAAGAGGCGGCTGGTAAATAGCCTTTCAATTACCTCTTTAAGAGTAGGGAGCATCCCGGCGTGATGGTAGGCGATTCCATTCTGGATAAGCGAATACATCTCGGCGCTTGACCGGTCATTCTTTAAATCAAAGCGCTCGCATAAAGATTGATACAAAGATATTATTTTTTGCCGCTCGTCTTTGTCCAGGAAATTATAACTGCGTAATTCATCCGCTAATTCCTCTGCGCGCCTCCTGCCAAAGACAAAATAAATGCAAGGAAGGCCCTCTTTTTGGCGGACATAGTTTATGAGCGCGCCCATTTTGTTTGGCCTGCCTGGCCCAAGGCGTTTTAAGCTATTGATATTGTCCCTGATTTCATTCTGGCACTGGAAGAAAAAATGTAAAGGCACAGGCCGCTTTTCTTCAATAACCGTCTTTACGGGCTTATTGTGTATAGACTGAATCCACTCTGCGAGCTTATTTATGTTGGGGATAGTGGCAGAGAGGGCGAGGATGTTCATATGCTTGGGTAAGAATATAAGAGACTCTTCCCACACTGTTCCGCGTTCAGGGTTGTCAATATAATGGACTTCATCAAAGATTATCCAGGAATATTTATCTAAACTCTTTGGTTCGTCTAAGATTTTGTTGCGGAATATTTCAGTGGTCATAATCAGCACAGGCGCGGAGGCGTTTAAGGAAACATCGCCCGTTAATATGCCGATATTTTCACCGAATTGGCTTTCAAAGTCGCGGAATTTCTGGTTGGAGAGGGCTTTTATGGGTGCGGTGTAAACTACGCCTACTTTATTTTCAATGCAGGTTGAAAGGACGTGTTCTGCAATCGCGGTTTTTCCCGCGCCGGTGGGAGCGGAGACAATTACAGAGTGTCCCTGGTTTATATAATCAATTGCCTCCTGTTGGAAACGGTCGTAAATCATATTCGACATGTATGAGATAATCCCGCCATATTCCTGCGAAATGCGGGAATACAAAACGGCGGGATAAGTTCAGCCAGACAACTTACGTTCACTATGTTTCGTAAGTTGTGGCTTCACTTATAGTATAATCTAAATTATTGATTTATCCAACTAAAAAGAGTAAAATAGCTTAAGATGAGCTATGAGATAGCGTTACAAAAAAGCTGGGAAGAGTTAGATAAGCTTAACTCCGCTAAAATCCTAAGCGTTAAATTTCTGGCTGATGAATATACCGTGGATTTTACCGAGAGAAGAGTCCTGTCTTTATCCTGTAACGTTGCGGCTAAAGATTTTACAGCGATTTTAGTCCTGCATTATCTGGCGCATAAATTAAAAGGGCTTCCTGCTTTGACAGGCGAGTGGATGGATTTTAAGGAGCTCTCAGGCGTAGAAGGGTATCAGGATGCTTTTAGAAAAAGGTCAATTGAGCCGATAATCAGGAAGTATGGCGCTCATCCTGAAGGCGCGCTTAGTGTGTTAGAGAGATTGCCGGCAAAGAAGGCTGACGAGGGCGATGTCGGTATTGTGCTGGAAGCATTTGAGAAGGTTCCTGTCTTAATTACGCTCTGGCGCGGGGATGATGAATTCGGGCCGGACGCGAATATACTTTTTGATAAGAGCATTACGCGGATATTCAGCACCGAAGATATAGTAGTCCTGGCAGGTTTTGTTGCCGGCCAATTATAAAAAGGGAGACGGATAAAATGAAGAAAATTATTTTTGTTTTAATTATGCTGTTATCGTTATCAATTTTAAATGCCCAGGCAGAAGATATCAAGATTTACAATACCGACGACTGGAAGTGGAGCATACCTTTTGGCAAGACCTACAATTATACTGATATCACAGTCAGCAGGGTTATTGATGGAGACACCTTGCAGCTTGAGTCAGGCGAGAGGGTCCGCCTTATAGGCATAGACACTCCGGAGATGCACGAATCAAATAAATTATACAGGGATAGCCAGAGGTCAGGCGAGGATACAAATACTATCCAGAAATTAGGCAAAGAGGCCTTTCAATTTACCAGGAAATTAGTAGAAGGCAAGCGCGTAAGCCTTGAATTTGATGTAGAAAAATATGATAAATACAATCGGCTTCTCGCGTATGTGTATTTAAAAGCCGGCGGTACATTTGTAAACGCGGAGATTATAAAGCAGGGGTATGCTTCTTTGATGACTATTCCGCCGAATTTGAAATACGAGAGTTTATTTAAGAAATTATATGAAGAAGCGCGCGCGAATAAGCGCGGCCTTTGGAAATAAATATTGTAGAGACGGTTTCCAGCCCAAAGCGGAAAGTGTACCCCCTAGGGTACAGTGTCCCGATTGGCTCGGAAAGCGTCTCTAACTAATAAGATGAGGGGGGAATTATGTTGAGGTATTTGACTGCGGGAGAATCGCACGGTAAAGCTTTGATTGCTATTTTAGAAGGTATTCCGGCAGGCGTAAAAATAGATTCATCCTGTATTGACGCGGAATTAAAGCGCCGCCAGCAGGGCGTTGGCCGCGGCGCGCGCATGCAAATTGAAAGCGACAAAGCAAAAATAATTTCGGGTTTAAGAAAAGGCGTGACTATCGGCAGCCCTATTGCGCTTTGTATTGAAAATAAGGATTTTAGCATTGATAAATTACCGGTAGTAACCTCTCCCAGGCCGGGGCATGCGGATTTAGCCGGAGTTTTGAAATACGGCTTTCAGGACGCACGCAATGTTTTAGAGCGCGCATCCGCCAGAGAGACAGCTGCCCGTGTAGGGATAGGCGCGCTATGCAAGATATTC
>JAQTVG010000203.1 GCA_028706895.1 Candidatus Omnitrophota bacterium | reverse complement strand
GATACCGCCGAGGTTACAAGTCGTAGCCGAGAAAAGATTATAAAAAAGCGCTTTTGCCTTGGTAAAACCGTCGTAAACCAAAATACCAAAATCGCCTATCTCCTGCGGGATTTCATGCGCCAACGCTATAATGGATATCGTTACACCGAGCTTGATATTCGCGACAAACGCTGCGGCAATAACAGTTCCGTCAACAAAATTGTGTATGCTATCCCCGACAAGGTTTAAATACCTTATGGGATGAATGTCGCAGGTAGTGTCGTGGCAGTGCCTCCAGAATAGAAATTTTTCCAATACAAAAAATAAAAGGATCCCGACCAGGATCCATAACGGCGCGTTTATATTGGACGCAAATGCCTCCGGCAAAAGATGAAATATGGCGCCCCCCAGGAGCACGCCTGTCGCAAAGGTAATAAGGCCCAGTATGATCTTATCAAGGCGCTCCTCTTTCATGGTTATAAAAAATATACCCACAAGCGAGGCCAGGCTTATGATCACCGTAGAAATAATTATATATATTAACGTCATAATTTACGCCGCCTAAATCTTTCCCCAAAACATTAACAATCCCAATATTACAAATAATGAACCGCCGATGCACCTTAGTAATTCCGGCTTAATATATTTTCCCGCGGCCGCGCCGATAATTACCGAAAGCGAGGTTATCACAATATATGCGCAAACCGACCCGACCAGCACGCTAAGCGGCCTGCCGGATTTTGCCGACATACCGATGCCGACAAGTTGAGTTTTATCCGCTAGTTCTGCAATAAATATTGCGCTAAATGTCGCTAAAAATATTTTCCAATCCATTATTCCTCCCTTTTTATCTTAACCACACAAGCCATATAAATATATACGCTACACTTACCGCTGCGATCGTAAATGGCAGGCCTATTTTTATAAAATCGCTGAATTTAACATGATAATTTTCTTTACGAAGCATGCCTACTGCGACAACATTTGCAGAGGCGCCTATAGGCGTAATGTTGCCACCCAGCGATGTGCCGATTAACAGCCCAAACAAAAGCGGTTCCGGGCCTATCCCCAAAGAACTCGCCACTAGTTTCGCAACCGGTATCATCGCTACTGTGTAAGGTATGTTGTCTATAAACGCAGATAGCAATACCGAAAGCCATACTATAACTGTATAGGCTAAAAATTTATTTCCCTTTGTGATCTGTATTATATAAGCGGCTATATCATCCACGATACCCCTGTATGTCAGGCTGCCTACCAGAATAAATATCCCTATCAAAAAGAAAAATGTGTGCCAGTCCAGATCCTTTACTATAGACAGCGATTCTTTATGTTTTACTTCATGCCACACAAGTCCTACAACGGCATATGTCAGGCATATATACGCTATCGTATAATAAGGTTTATTTTTAATAAAACTTGACGCCCCAAGGGTAAGCATCATCAAACTCATAAGTATGGTAGGAAACCACGTCTTGACCTTTACTTCTTCTATTTTGACAACCGGCTGTTTATATTTTTTAAACATCAGATACAAAATAAAAAACGACGCAACCGCCCCCAGTTCTACGGCAAACGTTATACCGGGCTTTCCTTTCATCCAGAAGAAATCCATAAAATTCATTCCGCTTGAAAGGGCCAATATCAGGCTTGGCGAGTCGCCTATCATAGTAGCACAGCCCTGGAGATTAGAGGAAACGGCTATGCCTATTAAAAACGGGATCGGATTTGCCTTTAATTTTTTCGCAACCTCAAATGCTATAGGCGCGACTATCAAAACCGTCGCGACATTCTCGACAAAACTGGATATAAAACCTGCC
Source organism: Candidatus Omnitrophota bacterium (assembly GCA_028706895.1). Classification (GTDB taxonomy): domain Bacteria; phylum Omnitrophota; class Gorgyraeia; order Gygaellales; family Profunditerraquicolaceae; genus UBA1562. The sequence continues at coordinate 1,127 of JAQTVG010000203.1, read as the reverse complement.
AGGAGACAAACGGCAAGCAGCGCCATTCCGACAGTTTTTGACCTATCAACAAGTCTTGTGGCAAGGTAGGCGGGAACGCCTGAAAATATGAACAACCCGGAGAGGATCATTGTCCCCAGGAATACACCGAGGACATTATAATTTACGCTTAAAAGCGCCTGGCCTACGTTTATCGCGCGGGTGATCAAGAGCAAAACTATCGCGCTACCCAATACTACAAAAGGATGGCCCTTTTTTAGCATCAATAATACATAAGCGATAAGAAATCTCCCTACAACTAATATTTTCATATTCATCTTAGTATTATTATATCATGAAAATTATGATTTAAAAATTCTTTTATTTATTACTAAATCGGCCTTTCTTTCAAAGGTTTAAATGTATAGCCGCTCTCCGCGCCTGGCAGCTGGGCAACAGGTTCGCTAAGCAGGAAATCGCCTTTCTTTATCCAATGCTTTAAGGTATTGGCGATCTCGACTGCCTTGGAATAACTTGAAAACCCTGCCGTGGGCACTTCTTTTCCCTTTACAGTAATCTTTCCGCTTTTTAGCTGCACATAATTAACTTCGCCAAGGCTGCCAGGTACGCCCTGCGGATACGCCTCGCTATAATCCACAATCTGCGCCCAGATCTCATCGTCTTTTATAGCGGCATATTTTGCTATCTCTTCATTCAAGAGCGGTATCGGCACACCTATGCCTACTGTAAGCGTTGTGCCATAACCCTGGAATGAGGTCCCCCTTAACCACTCCTGTTTCATCTGTTTTAAATCTCCTATTACCGCGAGTGGGCCGGCAGGCGCCTGCGGTATACCATTGGGCTTACGCTTTACTATTGGATTATGCTGCGTGCCGTGCCAGGCAACGTAACCGATGCCGCCGCCCAGGAAAATCTTTGTGCCTATCCCGATGGTTTTATAGTATGGGTCTTTTAAAAGCGGCGATAGCTGGCCGGCGCTGCAATAATTTGCGTTGCCCAGTTTCTGTTTCAACACACCCATATAGGTGTAAATGACCTTATCCGATAAATTTACGGCCACATTATAATTCTGGTAGGCATTTCTGGGATTAAACAACACTGCTTCGTTTAGGTCCTTAATATTTATCAGCGTCTCTAACTTTTTCCTG
>JAQTVG010000202.1 GCA_028706895.1 Candidatus Omnitrophota bacterium | reverse complement strand
GAAGCCGCTGATATTTTAGGTATAAAGCATTTATTGGGGCGCAAACCGCGCGAGCTTTCCGGCGGTGAACGGCAGCGCGTTGCCGTAGGCAGGGCTATTGTAAGAAAGCCCATGGTATTTTTATTTGATGAGCCCTTAAGCAACCTGGATGCGAAATTAAGGGTCCAAATGCGCACAGAGATACACAAGCTCCATATAAGGCTTCAATCCACGATAATATATGTTACCCACGACCAGACCGAAGCCATGACAATGGGCGACAGGATAGCCGTAATGAAAGACGGTGTTTTGCATCAGGTGGCCGACCCTATGCAAGTCTATGACCACCCGAAGAATAAATTTGTCGCCGGTTTTATCGGTTCGCCGGCTATGAATTTCATGGAAGGACAGATTGTCAAAAAAGACTCCAAGCTATATTTTAATGAAGGCAAGTGCATGGTGAAAATTGTTGAAGATATGTACAGGGAAATCACTCCTTATGCCGGCCAGGATATTATATTCGGCATACGCTCCGAAGATATCTACGATAAATTATTCGTTTCCGAAGCTCCCCCGGAAAATATATTAAGAGTAAATTGCGAAGTAGTTGAACCTATGGGTTCCGAAGTCTATCTTTACTTAAGCACAGGAAAGCATACTTTTACTGCCCGTGCCGGAGCGCACAACAGGCCGCGCGTCAATCAAAATATGGATGTAGTTTTTGATATGAGCAAGGTGCACTTTTTTGATAAAAAAACAGAAGAAACAATCATTTAGCTTTTATGAATGTACCCCTGCCAATTTTATTTGCCGTTTTTATTTTATCTAATATCTCCGTAATATATTACCTCCTTAGAAAATATCTCAGGAAAAAGCATTACCTCAAAATTGAAATCCAGGACTTCCAGGAAAAGATAAATATTCTAAATACCGAAAACAAGCAGGAGAGCAAGAATAAATTCGGGTTGGAAGAGAAAATAAACCGTTACAGGAGCCTGAGAGAAATTGTTGAAGAGATAGACCAGCAGCTGGATATTGAGTATATAGGAGAGAGCCTTGCAAGGATAGCTTTTACCCAGATTGCCGATGCCAAGGGTACCTGCATTTTATACCTTATAGATAATAATACTCAAAAGCTTTCTATTTTTAAAACAAAGAAGGAAAACAGCACCCTGGTTATCAAGGCCAAAGAAGGCGATATCTTTGATTTGTGGGTGTTAAGGCACGCTAACCCGCTTTTGATAGAAGATATCAAGAAAGACTTCCGTTTTGACCTGGAAAAAATAGAGAAGCAGCATGAAAGGCCTGTTTCTTCGTTAATTAGCTCGCCCTTAATCAGCGAACACAGGTTCTTAGGGATACTGAGGATAGATAATTCTTCGCCCGAAGCCTACTTGCAGGATGACCTGAGGTTCCTGACGACTATTTGCGACCTGGGAGCTGTGGCTATTGAAAACGCTCAACTCTTCCAGAGGACCAAGGACTTAGCCATACACGACGAGCTTACCCATCTTTACACTAAGGGCTATTTCCTTGACCGCCTCAAAGACGAATGCAAGCGCGGCCTGCGCCAGGATACGGTATTTTCGCTACTGATGCTGGATATTGATTTTTTTAAAGACTATAATGACAAATTCGGGCATACCAGCGGCGATATAGTATTAAAAAATTTAAGCAATGTTATAAGCAATTTTTTAAAAGAGTATAGCCCCATTATAAGCCGTTTCGGGGGAGAGGAATTCTGCGTAATCTTGCCTTCACGGGATAAAAATACCGCCTATAAGATTGCGGATGAACTTAGGCAGAAGATAGAAAAAGCAAAGATAATTCTGCGTAAACATGAAACGCACGTTACGGTATCCATAGGCCTTGCTTCTTTCCCGCAGGATTCTACCAATGCAGACGAACTCATCCGTAAGGCGGATAAGGCGATGTATGAAGCAAAGAATAAAGGGAGAAACCAGGTATGCTGTATTTAATCGCGTTAATTCTGATTAACGCTTTTTTACTTGCCTTGTTTAAAAAGAATTTAGACAAGCGTATTGCGGCTATGCCGGGTTTTGCGGGCAATGAAAGGCGCGAATACGAAAAGCTGCTCAGGGAGAATGATAAATTTAAGGCAGGCAACCGTAAGCTGCAAAACAGCCTTGACGGTATCATTGCGCTCTATGATTTAACCAAGGAAATATCCAGGTACCTGGAAGTAGATAAGGTCTTTAGCCATTTTAAGGAAGATTTGAATAAATATATAAGCGTTAAGGACTGTAAGCTTATTAAGGCAGGCCCGGTGCCTCCTGAATGTGAAAGCTACGTATTGTTCCCGTTGACAATGAAGGATGAGCTTATCGGTAATTTGGCGGTAGCCGGCCTGCAGGATGAAGACCAGGAAAGATTCTATATCCTGTCGCAGCAATTTCTTCTTGGGATTAAAAGGGCGGTTCTTTATGAGGGTGTGCAGGCGCTCTGCATTATTGACGGCCTTACCAATGTCTTTAACCGGAGGTATTACTTGGAGAGGTTTAAGGAAGAGCTTGAGCGTTCAATAAAATTTAATTATGTTTTTTCCTGTGTTATGGTTGATATAGATTATTTTAAGACTTTTAATGACCGTTATGGACACATAGTAGGAGACGCTATCTTAAGAGATCTCTCCAGGACCATACAGGATAATATCCGGCAGGTAGATTTATTAAGCAGGTATGGCGGAGAAGAGTTTTCTATTATATTGAGCGAGGCAGATAAAGAGGCTGCGCATTTTGCCGCAGAGCGTATCCGCAAGGCGATAGAAGAAAAGGACATCAAGGTTTACGACGAGGATTTAAAAGTCACCGTTAGTATAGGCGTCTCTACGTATCCGACGGACGGCAAGGATATGGAGACGCTTATTGATAACGCAGATTCGGCTTTGTATCGGGCAAAGCAGACAGGCAGGAATAGAGTCTGCTTC
>JAQTVG010000201.1 GCA_028706895.1 Candidatus Omnitrophota bacterium | reverse complement strand
AGGGGTAACAGTGCCCATGGTAATGGCAGCAGTAGGAGTTTTAGCTTCTATTATAGGGACATTTTTTGTAAGAAGCAAAGAGGATGCGAGTCAATCGGTGCTTTTAGCCGCTTTAAGGAAAGGCGTATTTGTAAGTTCTTTTATAGTTGCTATTACGTCATATTTTCTTGTTAAATACACCCTTGGCGTTCAGCATATGGGAGTTTACTGGTCAGTAATATCAGGGCTTGTAGCGGGAGTATTAATAGGCCTCGCGACAGAATATTATACATCAAGCACTTTTAAGCCTACGAAGACAATCGCCGATGCCAGCGTTACAGGCCCTGCGACAGTCATAATAGGCGGCCTTGCCGTTGGCATGATGTCAACAGCAATTCCTGTGCTTGTAGTATGCGCCGCTATACTGGCAAGCTTTTTTCTGTCAGGCGGAGCAAGTAATTTTAACGCCGGTTTATATGGCATAGCTATTTCAGCGGTCGGCATGCTTTCTACTTTAGGCATTACGCTCGCGACAGACGCTTATGGGCCTGTCGCTGATAATGCGGGAGGAAACGCTGAGATGTCTCATCTCGCCCCTGAAGTCAGGAAAAGGACAGACGCGCTTGACGCTCTGGGAAATACAACCGCTGCTACCGGTAAGGGTTTTGCGATTGGTTCAGCCGCGTTGACAGCCCTGGCTTTGATAGCCGCGTACAGGGACCAGATATATTTATTCGGAAAGACAATGGACCTAAATCTCATGAATCCCAGCGTTTTAATAGGGTTATTTATCGGAGGAATGCTCCCGTTTTTATTCTGTTCAATGACAATGGCTGCAGTTGGAAGAGCGGCAACGAAGATTGTCGTAGAAGTAAGAAGACAGTTTAAAGAAATCACAGGGCTTATGGAAGGCAGGGCAAAGCCTGACTATGCGGCCTGCGTGAACATCGCTACGGTCGCGGCGCAAAAAGAAATGGTGATCCCGTCGCTTTTGGCCATACTGGCCCCTATTGCGGTAGGGCTTCTGGTAGGGATTAATGCGGTCGGGGGGCTTCTAATGGGAGCGACTGTTACAGGGTTTGTGCTGGCTATTATGATGGCGAATTCAGGCGGGGCGTGGGATAACGCTAAGAAATATATTGAAGAAGGCCATCACGGCGGAAAAGGTTCCTTGCCTCATAAAGCATGCGTTGTAGGCGATACAGTAGGAGACCCGTTCAAAGATACGTCAGGCCCGTCTCTCAATATCCTCATAAAACTGATGTCAATGGTCTCGATCGTATTCGCGTCATTTATTATAAAGAATACGCTGTTTAAATAGATATAATTTTCAATTTTCTTGACTTTATATATAAGCTGTATTATGATTAACGAAAACATATAGGGGGATATTATGGCTAAGAATAAGAGATTGTTTACGGTTTTGGCTTTAACTTTGGTTTCTCTCGCGGTATCAGGGTGTTCAGTTACGTTCCAGATGAGGCATAAAAGTGACGTGGATAGGATAGATTCGCTCGGGAACGAGATAGAATCTCTGAACTCAAGGCTCAGTAAACTGCAGGACGAGAAGGAAGATGAGTTGTCTGAACTGGAAAAGGCTAAAAAGCTCCTGGAAAAAAAGTTAAAACAGGAAATAGACGATAAGAGCATACGCCTGGAGATGGCGCAGAAAGGCCTCGCGATTATATTCCTTACAGAAGTCCTTTTTGATTCAGGCAAGACAGACATAAAGCCTGAGGCATTCCCTTCTCTCGATAAAATAGCAGACGTTTTGAAAGATAACGTAGAAGATAGAAATATAGGCATAGAAGGCCATGCGGATAATGAACCCATAAAGCTTTCCAAGTGGAAATCTAACTGGGAACTTTCTACTTCAAGAGCTACCAGCGTCCTGCATTATCTTGTGGATACTAAAGGCATAAATCCGAAGAGAGTGGCTGCGATAGGCTACGGCGAGTATAGGCCGGTTGCTTCCAATGATACGGTAAAAGGCAGAAGACAGAATAGAAGAGTGGAGATAGTTATACTTCCGAAGAATATGGAAAAGATCCAGGCTGATATGGATAAGATCACGCAGAGAAAACAGCAGATAGAGAGGCAATTAAAGAAATACAAAAAGTAGAGGGAGGCATGTATAAGATGGATAAAGTAAGGGCCAATTTTGTGATTAGTATCGCGGTATTGATTATCCTCTCCATTATTCTTGCGGGCTATGCGGCAAGTTTAAGCGGCAGGTTAGGCGAAGAAAAGACAAAAACCATGAAGCTTAATGATCAGATAGCGGGGCTTAATGCCAAGGCGAATGATTTGCAAACGCAGTTAACCAGCTTGACTGTGCAGGCCAATGACCAGACAAATCTTATAAGCAGCCTGCAAAAAGCTTTAAGCGCCAGTAATATGGAATTAGAAAATTTAAAAACAGCTTACGCAAACCTTGAATCGAAATTGAAAGCGCAGTGAACTGCTAATCAATAAAATTTTTATGAGATTTAAGTAACCGCCTAAACCGCCCGCCACAGAACCTTGGCGGGCGGTTTCTTTGATATGAAAATCCCAAAACACATAGCGATAATAATGGACGGTAACGGCAGATGGGCTGAGGCGAGAGGCCTGCCGAAGGTCATGGGCCACAAACAGGGCGTGGAGGCGGTAAAAAGAACTATCAAAGCATGCGTGAAGATAGGGGTAAAACATCTTACGATTTACGCGTTTTCAACAGAAAACTGGTCCAGGCCTGACTATGAAGTAAATGCCCTGTTTCGATTGTTGGAGGATTTTATAGACAAAGAATTTGAGCTGTTGCATGATAATAAAATAAGGCTTCGCATAATAGGAGAAAGGCATAGGATACAGAAAAACTTGCTGGCCAAGCTGGAGAACGCCGAAAAAGATACGAAAGATTACGATAACCTGATGCTGAATATAGCCTTAAGCTATGGGGGGAGACAGGAGATA
>JAQTVG010000200.1 GCA_028706895.1 Candidatus Omnitrophota bacterium | reverse complement strand
GTTTTCAATGACCGCGCTGTAATTCTTCTGCACCCAGTCCCGGAAAAAGGTATCCGGGGCTTGTAGAATGAGCTGGTTCTCACCCTGAGTTACGGCTTTCAGGGGTTCGATCCAGGTGGAAAAGGCGGTAGCGCCCAGCCGCTCTCGTATTTGCTGCTGCGCCTGGTGCCATAAGGAAATAAGCTCAGACATGGGGTGTTATTAACAGTTTATGCACAACTTGAATAAATCTGTGGATAGACAGTTGAGTAATTATCTAACAGGGCCAAAACAAATTGCAAACAAAAACGTTAAACGCCTAACCATTATACAATAATTTATCCGCGCGTCAACAAAAAATAAAATCAACCACGGCAATATCCACCGCGAAAAAACACACAAGCCAAAAATATCCCCGCGCCACCCCGGGAGCCGGGCATCCGCGGGGTATTTTTATCGACGGGATCCGTGGCCCCTGCCCCTGAGGCGCTGTTGCCTGCCTCCCGCGCGCCAAATAACTGGTTGACGGAAGAACCTTTTATGTTATAATTAAAAACCATTCTTGAAAATATGGGCGCTGCGCGCCCTGTTGATTGAGGAGAGTATAATGAAGAAAAATCTCAAGACGCCGACGAATATCGTGGGCAAGAAACGCCACGGGTTCCGCAGCAAGATGGCTACCCGCAACGGGCGCAAGCTCCTGGCCCGCCGCAGAGCTAAAGGCAGAAAAAGGCTTACTCTTTAATGTTGCGCAAGGTCGCGCTGGCCCTGCTCAGGGTATATCAGGTGTGCCTAAGAGGATATTTACCCGCGTCCTGCCGTTTTACTCCTTCCTGTTCGGAATTCACGCGACAGGCGATCGAGCAATATGGTTTTTGGAAAGGGTCGTTTAAGGGCGCTAAAAGGCTATTGACCTGCCATCCTTTTTCCGGCAGGTCCGGGTATGATCCGCTAAACTAACTATGGAAAAACGTTTATTATTAGCCATTGGCTTATCACTTTTAGTTTTACTCACCTGGTCCGCGTGGGTATCGAAAACGCAACCAGTTGACAATAAAGCAGTTATATCACAAGCCGCCACGCAAACCGCGACTGCAGTTATTCCGGAAAAGCCCGTTACCACCAGTATTGCCAAGACTGCAACACCCCCTACTCTCTTAGCTATCAAAAGGCATAACCTGGAGATCTTTTTTGATGAGGCGCACGCGGCCATCAATAAGGTCGTTTTTCAGGGAGAGCGCGAGCACACCTTTCCCCTGCAGTATGGTTTCCTGACTGATGATGGCAGCCTAAAATATGTAAAGTCAGCCAGCAATCCTGAGTCAATTATTTTTGTGGCCCAGGATGGCGCTAAGAAGCTCACCAAGACTTTTACATTTTCTAACTCTAGTAATAGCATCACTTTACAGATTAAAATCCAAAATATCTCCTCCTCCCCTCTTGCCATTAATTTTCCTCTCTTGCTAGGCATTTTAGATCTTTCAGGCCAGAACCCGCAGGCGCGTTATCAAGATGTCTTTCTGGTGACTACGGAAAAATCCAGCCATTTGTCAGTTGCCAAAATGTTCCACGCGGAAAAGGTCAAAGTGTTGGGATTCAGGGATCAGTATTTTTGTCTCTTGGCTGAGCCGCCTGATGCTACCTACGGGGCTTTTATTAAGAAGCTGGACAATAACACATCAGAAGTGGGCTTGGAGAGTCCTATGATTAATTTGGCTCCCGGAGCTCAGATTGGACATTTATTTCAGATTTATGTTGGGCCGCAGGATTTAAAAACTCTTAACGCCATTAATCCCAGTTGGGCAGGGATCATTTATTTTGGGACCTTTGACATTATTTCCCAGGTACTTTTACAGGGGCTGCAATTCCTGTACAATATATTCCATAGTTGGGGCTGGGCAATCGTTGTGCTGAGCATCTTAGTTTACTTAATTCTCTATCCGCTTTCCGTGAAACAAATGCGCTCGATGAAAGAGATGCAGGCGATCCAGCCCAAAGTAGAAGCCCTGAGAAAACTGTATAAAGATAATCCGCAAAAAATGAATAAAGAAATAATGGAACTATATAAATTACATAAGGTTAATCCATTTGGCGGTTGTTTGCCACTGCTTTTGCAAATGCCTATATTTTTTGCGCTTTATAATGCTTTGATGCGTTCGATATCGTTGCGCGGCGCAAAATTTCTTTGGATCCAGGACCTCTCTGAACCAGACCGGCTTTTTACCTTGCCGGTAACGTTGCCCATATTAGGGAATGAGTTCAATATCTTGCCTATAGTCATGGCCCTGGGTATGTTCTTCCAGCAGAAGATCACGGCAACCTCTGGAAGCGGCGCAGCTGCTGAACAGCAAAAAATGATGCTGATCATCATGCCGATTATGTTCGGCCTGATCTTTTATCGTATGCCCTCGGGCCTGGTTTTATACTGGCTGATCAATAGTATGCTGATGTTGGTATTCCAATTACGCATGAGCAGAACAAAATGAGCAAGAGTATTGAAATAGAAGGTAAGACAGTTAAAGAAGCTATTAAGCAAGCCCTGCAGCAACTGCAATTGCCCCGCAATAAAGTCAAAATTGAGGTTCTTTCCGAGGAAGCAAAGGGGCTTTTTGGCATGCCCGGCGCCAAGCCCGCTAAAGTACGCGTCAGCGTGATTAAAGACTCAGCCAAGGGTTGATCTGTCAATGCCTGTAAGGGAAAATAAAGCTTGACAATCTTGGAAAATTTAAGATAATAAAGTTAAAAATAAATGTCCAAAGTGAGTTGTTCCCCGTGGCACAATTTGTAAACCTATAAATATCAATGGGAAAGATCATTACGGTATGTAATCAGAAGGGTGGAACAGGAAAGACAACCTCTGCTATCAACATCGCCGTATTTCTGGCAATAGCCGGGAAAAAAGTCATGCTTATTGACCTGGACCCGCAGGCAAACGCTACCAGCGGCAGCGGATTGAATAAGCAC
>JAQTVG010000199.1 GCA_028706895.1 Candidatus Omnitrophota bacterium | reverse complement strand
AGAAAATGTCATATACTTTTAAGAATGATTTACATATATATAACCTGGAGAACGACAGGTGGGAGAAAACAGATAATATTCTATCTGTTTCCGATATGGCTGGACTGGTGATTGAAGCTCCGGAATTAATCTGTCAACCGCGGCGAGCCCGCAGGTTTAACCAATCCGCATTTCTATTATTTACAATCATTGGCGCACTTATTTTATCCGCGTTTCAACAGGATTCCGGCGCTGCTTTATTTATGGCTTTTGTCTTTCCTGTTATGGGCCTTATCTATTCCTCAAATCCGGAAGATAATTCAAAATTAAAGAACACAGCCGTATCTTTATATGAAATGATAAACAAAATAAAGTTAGGCCGTTCAGAGTCTAACATAATAAAGGCATTCCAGCCGGGGTTATTAGACCGCCGTTATTTAAGGACGGGTGTATGGCTCACAGACGCGCAGATCGGAGAATTTATATTAATACGGGATGATTTTGATAATAGGTATACCTGGATCCGCGGCTTTGAAGTGATAGAGGCGTTCAGGGAGAAAAAGAATTTCATCTATAATGTGTGTGTCAGGAAATTGAGAAGGCATTTATCCGGAGAAAAAGAAGGTTTTCTGCTTGAAGAGCCGCTTAGTAAAGAAACCGGTTCTTTGCCTAAAAAGCCTAACGCGCGGCTTGACGGGCAATTGGAATTAAAGCCGGTGCAGGCAGATAGCGTTAAGCACGTTTCATTGTCTTCTATACGCGAGGAGTTAGATATAAAAGAAGAAAATATACTTTGGGATTTGCTGGCTACACACCTGCATGACGGCCTGCAATTATTGCCTGAAGGATGCAGTGTTTACTTGCCCCAGAGGCGCATACGAAAGGAAGATGGCGAGTTTAGCGTTGAGATTAGGGTTCTTGAGGATAACGCAGTATTGGCGCAGAGTATGAAATGGAACGCGCAAGGCAATAACCTCATTTTATTAAATACCGTAAACTCTCAGGAATTAGTTGTAACCGTTTTGTTTAAAAATATAGCAAAAAGGGATACGATTTGGGTTGGTGATACGGAATACGCATTATTGCAAGGCGAGCCCGGAGCAAACCAGGTATTCCTCAAGAAGATTGAAGACATTAATAAAGAAGAGGCGTATGCGCTTAATAAAGACAAACAAGGCAGGGTAATTTTAATCCTCAACGAATTAGAAAGCAATCCTGACGTGAGAATGTTTTATGGTAATGATTATTTTGAGGGAAGGAATAAATTACGCATTGCCCTTGAACACGAAGACGCGGGGATAGCTTTCTTAGAAGCGGGGGATTTCGCGTGCGAGATAGCCGCTTATAGGTTAGCGTTGTCTCATCTTCCACAGGCAAAAGATTATGAAACCCATAAACAGAGAATAGAAGGTAGGCTCAAAAAGGCCATAGAGGCGGCCAGGGCAAGGTCTGCCAAGACAGGCTACGGCGGATTAGGTAATTTGAGCAGCAATAATGTGGAAGAGATAAAAGCATTGATAACAAACAGGCAGTACAGGCAGGTTAATGGGGTAAAGAGATTGATTAGGGAAATTGACGGGGTACCGGTGAACGTGTATATTCTCACCGGACAGATTACCCGCGCGCCTCCTAAAGGGTTTATCTGGGAAAGATTAAACAACGGAGAGCTGGAAATATATTTTTCTTCGTTAAAGTGCTACAAACAATACGCAAAGATTAATTCCGCTTTACAATTTTTTGCCTGCCACGGCATAGCCGAAATTGAGTTCTTGGAAAAAGGATTTTCACCGCAAGACGCCCATACAGCTGCCTGGGAAAAAGCTGCGCAAAGGTTCCCCGGGCCCGCACACGAAATAAAAACATTCCTCCACAAAAGAGTCTGGATTGATGAAGGAAGGATAATGGTTTCCCTCCAGAGCTATATAGCCAAAGAGGTAAAAGGTATTACAAGGTATACGCTCACGGAAGGAGCTGTATCACATAAGACAATATGGGAATCATTCAGGGCCGAAGACCATATAATTGACGCTGAACTTAAAGACAGGCTAATGGTTATTGCGAACATAGAGTTGATTTCACAGGCGGTAAAATCAATTACAGGCCAAGGCCGCACTTTAAGCGAAGAGGAGCGCGCTAAGATAATAGGAGTTGTCCAGGAGATACGCTCTTCTATAGTGAAACCGTCCGGAAGATTAAGAGTTGGGGAGAAAATTATTGCCCAGATTTTGTCCAAGGCTACAGAAGAAATGGTAGTAACGGTAGAAGAACCGCATAAGGAAGTCCTTGAGCTTCTTAAAAATACCCAGGATAATCTGGCCTTAAGAAAACAGGCTAATGAAAAAATAATTGAAGGCAGGCGCCTTGCGCTTAAAGAATTAAGGGATATGGCAAGAGAAGGCAACAAAGATATATCGCGCAGGATAAGCGCGGTTATTGATTTAATAAATAAAGGCGGGTTGAGCAAGGCCCAGGGGCCGATGCTGGGTATTATAAATCTTGGACTTATTAAGGGAGAGCCGGAATACACGCCTATTAAACGCCTGCTCTTTGCTGCTTTAAGGATAACCGATAAAAATGAAGCCTTGGAAGTTATGAATATGGTTTCACAGAGATTAAAAGGAATAGAGTTCTTATATGAATTCATGGTCAAGTTTCGCGACGACTTAATAGAAAAAGAACTCAAGCTTAATACCCCTGTTGACAGGCAAGCTTTATTGAAAGACACATTCCTATTTTTCTGGAAGACCGCAAAATCTGAATTTGGCGAATTGTTAAACCACTCATCTAAACAGCGCGCTATCTGGTGGGCAAGGGTATATCAGGCTTCAACAATATCTATGAACATTAATAATCCCAAGAATAGAAAAGAAAGGATACCTAATCCGGTATTCAGGGGTATATCACGGTATATTTATTTCCTGGAATTCAGTTTTATTGAAGACATCTTGAAAAGAGAACGCATCGGCATAAAGACAAGGG
>JAQTVG010000198.1 GCA_028706895.1 Candidatus Omnitrophota bacterium | reverse complement strand
CCTGAAGGCGATAGAAAATAATGATGTTAATATATTTTATGATGAAGAACTGGCTTTAAGAAAACAGCTGGGATTTCCTCCTTACCGGCATCTGTGCCTGGTGAAATTACGGGGTAAGAAAGAAAATAGCGTCAAAGAAGCAAGTAACGCCTTGTTTAGTGGCTTGAGTAAATATGCCGAAAATGATAAATTCGTAAAAGTTGTTTCGCTTAACCCCGGCCAACCGGAGAAGCTGCGCGGGAATTACTATTGGCAGGTTTTGCTTAAAGGGGCGTCTGCGCTAAAAATAGCGGGCTTCCTGAAATTACACTTAAAAAATTTCCGGCATTCAGGTATAATAGTGACGGTTGATATGGACCCGGCTTAACAATCGGGAATGATAAAAATAAAATGAATATAGTATTTTTCGGCAGCTCAAAATTTGCGGTGCCTTCCTTAAAGGCCTTATTGGCTTCAAAGCATAAGGTTCTGTGCGTTTTGACGCAACCTGATAAGCAGAAGGGAAGGGGCCTGCATTTTACAGGCACGGCAATTAAGGCAGTGGCAACAGAGTCAGATATAAAGGTATACCAGCCGCGGAATGTTAATGACGAGGAGCCGGTAAAATTATTAAAGTCCCTGAAGCCGGATTTATTTGTAGTAATCGCCTATGGCCAGATATTATCTTCAAACGTTTTAGATATCCCCAGGCTTCTTCCGATAAATGTCCATGCTTCGCTTCTGCCGGAATTACGGGGCGCAGCCCCTATAAATTGGGCAATAATCAGGGGAGATAAATTAACTGGCATTACTGTTATAAAAATGACTGAAAAAATGGACGCCGGGCCTGTAATCCTGCGGCAGGAGATAAAAATCAGCGACGATGATACTGCTGTTACATTAGAGGGCGCGCTTTCGGATATGGCAGCGCGATTGCTTATGGATTCTATCGGGAGTATTGAAGATAATAGTTATAATTTAATGCCTCAGGATGAATCGGGCGTAAGTTTCGCGCCTAAACTCAAGAAACAGGACGGCCAAATTGATTGGAATAATCCTGCTTCCGGTATTTATAATCTTATAAGAGGATGCATAAATTGGCCGGGTGCGTATACTCATTATAAAGATAAGCTGCTAAAGATATATAAAGCCGGGATTTCTTCAGACGCCTGTTTCGCGGGGCCTTCTTTGCCCGGAAAAATATTAGGTATTTCTAAAAAAGGCATAACCGTGGCTACAAGAGAGGGGAATCTTATAATTGAAGAACTGCAGATAGAAGGTAAAAGGAATATGAAGGCCGAAGAGTTTATCGCGGGCCACAAGGTCCTTATCGGAGATATGCTTTTAAAAAAATAGTTGCATACCGAACATTGTGTGATATAATTTAACAGTCTATAAATTAAAAATTTCAAAAAAATATGCCAGATTTAAGAAAAGATCCTATCATAGGTAGATGGGTAATAATAGCCACTGAGCGCGCAAAGCGCCCGGACCAGTTCAGCGGACAATCCCAGGAGAACCATGTTGAGAAGCCATGCCCTTTTTGCGAAGGTAATGAGTCCAGCACTCCGCCGGAAATATATGCCTTAAGGCCTAAACATACGCAGCCAAACGGCCCGGGGTGGGATTTAAGAGTGGTGCCGAGCATCTCACCATTTTTAAGGATAGAAGGCGAACTTGACCGCCGGGGAGACGGCTTATATGACGTGATGAACGGCATAGGCGCCCATGAAATTATTATTGAGACCAATCAGCACATAGCTAATATGGCAGATTTAAGCGAGGAGCAGGTAGTTAATGTTATAAACTGCTATATAGACAGGATTACGGACCTCGAGAAAGATAAACGTTTTAAATATGTATTAGTTTTCAAGAACCATGGATGGGTAGCCGGAGGCGGCAGGGTTAAACATTCAAGGTCCCAGCTGATTGCTACCCCTGTTAATCCCAAGCGTGTGAAGGAAGAGCTTATCGGGGCGCGGCAATATTATGAATATCATGAAAGATGCGTATTCTGTGATTTAATAAAACAGGAATTGGCATCAAAAGACAGGTTAATCCTGGATATAGACGGTTTTATCGCTATCGCTCCTTTTGCCTCGCGGTTTCCTTTTGAGGTCTGGATTATGCCTAAGAAACATTCAAGTGATTTTGTCAATTTGGATATGCAATCGCGTTTTAATCTGGGCAAAATAATAAAAAAAGTACTCATGAAACTAAAAAAAGGCCTGAATGACCCTCCATATAACTATATACTGCACACTGCGCCTTTTAGGCGGCAGAAATTGGGCTATTGGAAGAGCATTGAAAATGATTATCACTGGCATATTGAGATTATGCCGCGTTTAACCCGCGTTGCCGGTTTTGAATGGGGCACTGGTTTTTATATCTGCCCTTTGCCTCCCGAAGATGCGGCTAAATTTTTAAGAGAGGTTGAGGTTTAAGATGTCTGAATTAAGAAGGGATCCTATAGGCGGAAGATGGGTTATTGTGGATACCGACCATCCTTTTAAGCCGGAGGATTTTGAGCATGAGCCGCATGTCCAAAAAGGAGGGGCGTGTCCTTTTTGCCCCGGAAGTGAAGGATTGACTCCTCCTGAAATAGAGGCGTTTCGTGCCCCTTCCACGCAGCCTAATACTCCCGGATGGCAGGTCCGTGTTGTGCCTAATAAATTTCCCGCGCTTCAAGTTGAAGGTGAGTTGGACAGAAGAGGTATGGGTATTTACGACATGTCTAACGGCATAGGCGCGCATGAGGTGCTTATAGATACGCCTTACCATAATAAAGATATACCGGATTTGTTAAATTCAGAGATAGAGCAGGTTCTGTCTATGGCCTGCTGCCGCTCCATTGACCTTACAAAAGATAAGCGTTTTAAATACGTGCTCCTTTTTAAGAATTACGGGCCGTCTGCCGGAGCATCGCTTGAGCATCCACATACGCAGATTATCGCTTTGCCGATGGGGCCTAAGAATGTAATGGAAGAGATAA
>JAQTVG010000197.1 GCA_028706895.1 Candidatus Omnitrophota bacterium | reverse complement strand
TTGAATCCTTATTCAGTTAATATGATTATTTTAAGCAGCAAGCCTGCCGAATCCGAAAATACTTCTGGCGCAACAGGCCAACAGCCTGCTAGCCAAGCCATAACAGGCAGCGCTAACGTTAATCCTAAAGAAAAAGCCCAGTAAGATTATAAGTATGCCAAAAAATACACAGGATCTTTTTGCGCCGCAAGCCGCCCTAAAAAAAGATAGGCGCGTTTATACCGTCTCCGAGATTACGCAGGGCATAAAGCTGACATTAGAAAACGCCTTTGGCGAAGTCTGGATAGAAGGAGAGGTTTCAAATTTTAAAGCGTATCCATCAGGGCATTTTTATTTTACGCTTAAGGATGAAGGCGCGGTTTTGGCAACAGCGATGTTCAGGAATGTAAATAAGGACGTTAAATTCAGGATAGAAGACGGCCTTAAAGTGATATGCCTGGGCAGGATTGAAGTTTACGCCCCGCGCGGGCAATACCAGTTAATCGCAGAAAAAATAGAACCCAAAGGCATAGGCGCGCAGCAATTGGCCTTTGAACAACTCAAGGCCAGATTATTCAAAGAGGGGCTCTTTGACCCGAAACACAAAAAAGAACTCCCCCTTATGCCTTTTCGCGTAGGCATAGTTACATCCAGTGCCGGAGCAGCGGTCAGAGATATACTGCAGATACTCAAAAAAGGCGCGCCTTGCGTGGACATTATTATACGCTCGGTCAGGGTCCAGGGTGAATACGCGGGAAGAGAAATAGCAGCCGCCGTGCAGGACTTTAACCAGTTTGAAGAGGTGGATTTAATTATAATATGCAGGGGGGGCGGCAGCAGTGAAGACCTCTGGTCATTTAATGAAGAAGTTGTCGCCAGGGCCATCTATAATTCCCGCCTGCCGACTATTTCGGCGGTGGGGCACCAGATAAATATAAGCCTCTCTGATATGGTCGCCGATGTTTTTGTAGAAACTCCTTCGGCAGCAGCAAAGCTTATAGTGGATAAGAAAAACGAGCTATTGGCAGAGCTTGATGGGTACAGGTATGAATTAACTTCTGCTGTTTCAGATATCCTGCATGATTTAAGAAATACCCTCATTAGTCTTAAGGGCATGCTTAAAAGCCCGTTAGACAGGCTCTTGGAAAAACAACAGCTGTTGGATGAATTAAAGGGGAATCTCAATTCTCATATGCAGCACATTCTGGATATGGCCGCAGAGAAGTTTAATTCGCTTATTAAGAGGCTGGAGGCATTAAGTCCCTTAGCCGTGTTATCGCGGGGATACAGCTTGAGCAGTTTAATGCCCGACGGCAGTATTATTAAAGACGTGTCTAATCTTAAACCCAAAGACCTCGTAAAAACAATTTTAGCAAAAGGTTCTTTTTTAAGCCTGGTTCAGGAGGTAATTAAAGATGAAGGAAAAGCAGAATCTTGAGGACGATATAAAAAAGCTGCAGAAACTGGTTGAAGAATTGGCAAGCGGCAAACTTACGCTGGGAGAGTCATTAAAGAAATACGAAGAGGGCATAAAGCTAGCCCAGGGTTGTTCAGACGCCCTTAACGAAGCCGAACGCAAAGTTGAGTTATTGATGAAAAAAGACGGGAAGTATTCCCTGGAAAAATTTGAGGATTCGCCCTCGCAGGAAAAATAATGTATTTAGAAAATATTAACAGCCCGCAGGACTTGAAAAAAATATCTCTGGAGCAGTTATCTGTTCTGGCAGATGAAATACGCAAGAGGCTCATTGAAGTAGTCTCCTGCACGGGCGGGCATCTTGCCTCGAGCTTGGGCGCGGTGGAATTGACTATCGCGCTGCATTACTGCCTTGATACTCCGAGAGATAAAATCATCTGGGACGTGGGCCACCAGTCTTATGCGCATAAAATTCTAACCGGCAGGAATAAGGATTTTGCGACTTTACGCCAATATCAAGGTATAAGCGGTTTTCCGGCGAAAGACGAATCCGCGTATGATACATTTACAACCGGCCATAGTTCAACTGCGGTATCATTGGCCCTGGGCCTGGCTGTTGCCAGGGATTGTATGGGGAAGGAAAATAATTTTAAAGTAGCAGCGGTAATCGGAGACGGTTCTTTGAGCGGCGGTTTATGTTTTGAGGGCTTAAACAATGCCGGCCACCTGAAAAAAGACCTGGTCATTATTTTAAATACTAACGAATTAAGCATTGCCCCTAATGTGGGCGCTTTAAGTACGTATTTGAATAAACTTATATCTTTACCCATATACAACCGTTTCAAGAGCTCTTTGGAAAATTTTGCAAAATCGCGCCTGCCTAAAGGAAACCGCCTTATAAAAATAGCAAATAAATTTGAAGAGGGGCTTAAGGGCTTATTTGTCCCCGGCATGTTCTTTGAAGAACTGGGTTTTCGTTATTTTGGGCCGCTAGACGGCCATAACTTGCAAACATTAATACCGCGCCTGAAGAATATACTTGATATTAAAGGGCCGCTTTTAATACATGTAGTTACTAAAAAAGGTAAGGGTTACCTTCACGCTGAAAACGGGCCCGTAAAATTTCATAGTACCTGTCCTTTTGAAATTGATACAGGCAAAGCCAAGGCCAAAGGCCAAAGGCCAAAAACTTATACCGAGGCCTTTAGCAATAAATTGGTAGAGTTGGCAAAAGAGGACACCCGTATTACTGCGATAACCGCAGCTATGCCCGAAGGCACAGGCCTGGATAAATTCCGGGATTTATACCCTGATAGGTTTTTTGATGTAGGCATTGCCGAAAGCCATGCTGTATGTTTTTCGGCGGGGTTAGCCAGAGAAGGCCTTAAGCCTGTAGTGGCGGTATATTCTACATTCTTACAGCGGGCCTATGACCAGATTATAGAATGCATATCTTTGCAGGGCCTCGGCATTATTCTAGCTGTTGACCGGGCTGGTATCGTCGGAGAAGATGGGGCCACACACCAGGGCATATTTGATATTGCTTTCTTAAGGAATATACCGTCGCTTGTGCTTATGGCGCCTAAGGATGGCCAGGAATTGG
>JAQTVG010000196.1 GCA_028706895.1 Candidatus Omnitrophota bacterium | reverse complement strand
GGCTAATGCTCTGCCTGCATTCGGCACTGCCAGGCCCGAAGAAATAGCTTATATTTTACGGGCGAGAAACCACAACCTTGAATTATCTTTAATCTGCGCCAAGTCTTTGCTGAAATTGCAGGACATTTCGGCAAAAGATGACATTAAGATTACCCTTGCTTTGGCCCGCCATAAGATGATACAGGACATGCGCGAGGCCGAGAAATTGGGCGACGCAGAGCTGCATGACTTGACCGTGATGGCAAATGAAGCGCTGGCCGAGCAGATCAGGCTGATTGAAGAAGGAATTTTGGAGGTGAAAGATGGCGATGTTTGATTTCTTAAGGAACGTAAAAACGCAGCCGCGCTTGGTCACGGCAAATGTGCTTAATATGGATACTTTTCTGGATTTTTTATTAAATCTAAGGCTTGAGACGGAAGGCACGGGGCATAGCACGCGCGGGGACAAAAGCGAAGAATATTATTTCCAAGTCTATTATAACAGTAAGCCGGCGGCAGAATTTGCCCTGCATTATATTGATAATCACTTCTGGCCCCAGAAAGACGGGAAAAATGATTACCGCGACGAAGATGTAAGGTGGCGGGTAATTGTCAGCCCCGTTACGATTAATTTTAAGGCAGATGCCGGCATCCCGGAAGCGGTTTTTGAAAAAATCGGCGCCTATAGCGACGAGATAGTTAACGACGCCGAGGCAAAACTCGCCTTCAGCCAGTATAAGCAATAGCCATATTTATTGAGAAGGAGCTATCCGATGGGCTTATTTACAAAGACGCCCGAAGAGAAACAATGCCAGGAAATTGTGCGTATCTGCCGGGACTCGCAGGCAGCCCTGGATAGGATCCTTGCGCAGGAAGGGCAGGTGGCGGCCATATCGGCGCTTGAACCTTTTGAAGGGATGTGGCAGGGATACGTTCATCGGTTCCCTGCTCCGCTTGAGATAAAAGGGGCTTCTTTTTCCCGCCTGTTATTCCACCACACCAAGCTTAAAAACCACAAATTCCTGGATTGCGACTTCGGCGCCACGCGCTGGATTTTTTCTTTTTTAGAAGACTGCGATTTCAGCGACTCTTCCTTTGCCAAAATGGTCTGCTCTATTTTTCCTTTCCAGCGGTCAATTTGCGCGAATTGTGATTTCTCCGATGCCCAGCTTATTTTCTTTGAGCCGTTTGGCGGGAATAAATTCAATAATGCAAAGTTTGAGTGCGCTAAATTAACAACTTCACATTCGTTTTTTAATTTAAAAAGAGAAGGGGCCCAACCGAGTGATTTCCAGGGCGCGGATATGTCCGGATGCAATTTAATAATTCAACCCGAAAATAACCCCGCCCATAATAAAATGGACGAAGAAATAAACGCCTTGTTGAAACAACTGTTTTCTCCCCAGCAATTGCACAGCATGCGTATTGATATCCAAAGATAAAATTCCGGATAAGGCCGGCGGCACCTTAAGAAACTTGCCTTTAGCCGGTATAATGAAGCACAAAAGATTCAATAAGCGGGATGAAGCCTAATTTTTTGAAGAGATTCTTGATTGGTTTAATGGAAAGATGGTTTATATCCGCACAGGATTATCTTTCCGCCCACCTTCCAAAAGATAAATTTTTCCTGCTTGAGAATTGCCGGAAGCGCCTCGGCTTAGATTACAGCGACCTATTCTGGTTCTGCGAAGATCTAAGGGTACATAACCAGATGAAGCTCCTGGCTGAATGGAAAGGTTTTTCCGGCATTGAGGAATTATTCAGGAAAGAAGAGATAGAGGCAATAACAGATGCGGAGAAAATTTTAAAATCCGCGCCTGTGGCTGTCAAAGAAGAATTGAGGGCTTTTTGTCATTTTTAAAATTTGGCAGGGGATAGGAGCAGGTCAGGGAGGGATTATGCACGAATTCCGGAAAAAGACCGCATATTGGCTTAACACAGGCGCGCTGGTTTTGTTGGCATTATCTGTTTTATTCTTAATCCGGATGTGGGTGCGCGCTTATATAGAGGGAAGTATCCCCCAGGGGGCCTGGGGCCAATATGAAGGTAACCACGGGCCATGGCGCGAAAGGATTTTTCTCATGCCATGGGCCAGGCACGGCCTGCGATGGCTCTGGTGGCAGGTGCTGAACCTGCAGCTTTTCGCTTTTGTCATTGGTTTTATTTCTATACTATTTAAGCCGAGCAAAAAGGCTGTTATCGCTGCGTGCTCGGCTTTTGTTTTGGGCTGTTTGTTTTTTGTTACGCATTATTGGCTTGTGGACTGAGAAAATAGGGGGCGTTTCTATTTTCTCTAAAATATAAAATAATAGGAGCGGCGGCAGAAAAGAGAGGTTATTTAGATGTCAGTGGGCGGATGTTCAGAAGAAGGGTGCCAGCGGGATATCTCAGTATCTATCATGCCAGGCGGCAATCCCGTTGCGTTAAGTGATCCTGAGTCGTGGGCGTTTCTGCATGCGAGGTGTCTTAAATGCGGACGTTGTATCTGCGACAAATGCGTCAGGCAGAAAATGACGCAGGTGTCAGTTTTACGATGTAGTAAGTGCGGCGGCGCTCTTGAAGTGCCTGAATGCGAGAAGAATATCAGAATCACCAGATACCTCGCTGATCAGGCCTGGGCTGGAAAGCAATATGAAAGAGTGGTAGATATTCTTGAGAGATTAGTCCTTTTTGGCGTGGAACTGGCTTCTTCTGAAGCAAAGAAACTTGAGTATTGCAGGCGGAAATTGGAAAATGATTAGACGGGATAGATAAAGAGACATATCTCAAAGTTGAGAGGGGAAGGCCATGCAAAAAGTGTTTGGCGTTATATTGATTTTTATGGGAATGGGAGTCTGCTTTGAGGCGTATAAATTCTGGGAAAAAGCCGATAAGGGCTTAATGATGTTTCTATGGGGCAGAAAAAACGAGAAATGGCGGGAGATAGAGAAGGATTCTTTGAAGGCGCTAGGCATTGCATTTATTCTATTCATTACAGGGCTAGCCTTGGCATTATCCGGGATTATGTTAAGATCGGAAGAGCACA
>JAQTVG010000195.1 GCA_028706895.1 Candidatus Omnitrophota bacterium | reverse complement strand
TACCAATTTAGCCCTTACAAGATTCGGAATAGCAATAGCAGCAAGTATGCCAATAATCATAATAAACCACGTAACAATCAAAATAATCGCAACTGCGATTAAGCAACCCGATGTTTTCTCGGTAACTGTTTCTCCCCTATTTATTTTATTAGCCGTGTTATAGGCATCAATAATCCCGTAAATCCAGGGAATAACGAGCCATGTAGTCAAAAATATCAAAACGCCTTTTCCTATCTGTCCATTATACAGTTGTCCTGCGCCGCCGATAAAAAAACTTAATAAAGCGGCAATTACAGGATTTCTTTGTGTATTTTTTTCCTTTTTAACTACTATTTCAACGCATTTTTTACAATAATTTTTGTTACCTACTCCAACTCTACACTCTTCACAAAAAGCAAGGCCGCATTCTACGCAAGTACCTATAGCTTCTCTTTCCGGATGGACAGCACATTTCATATATCCCCCCTTATCATAATTAAGAGCATCTTGAATTTTTTTATGGCTTTTAAGGCGTGCGGCTTATGAGCAGGCATAATAATCAGTTCATTCTTCTTTACCAGAATAGGCTTGCCCGAGATAAAAATTTTCGCCTCACCCTCAAGAATATATACCAAAGCGTCAAAAGGCGCGGTATGCTCGCTTAGGCCCTGTCCTTTGTCAAAGGCAAAAAGAGTTACTGTTCCCTTATCTTTTTTAATGATTTCTTTACTTACAATGGAGTTTTTTTGGTAGGTGATTAATTTTGAAATGATGATTTTAGAGAGAGCGTTTTCTGCCTTCGGCTTCGTCTTATCGGTATGTATTTTTCTTGCCTGTTTGATACTTGCTAACAAATCTTTGAAATCTTTATTTTTCATATTTATCTTGACAAATCAGTTATTTTGTTGTATATTCTCATTGAATCACGATGAGAGGCTATCCAAAGGGCTCGTCCCGCGGAATGCCTCTTCTTTATTTATACTCCAGTTTTCCCCTCAAATCATTCATAAAAGCCATATCAGAAGCAAATTTCCTTAACAAAGAAGAAAACTTATGTCGGTTCGGTACTATAAGTTTCTTTAACTTTTTCTGTCTTTTGAGATACTCTATAAGGCAATGAAAGTCGCCATCGCCTGTGATAATAACGGCTTGACTGTAGTTTTGATATTCTATTAAAAATAAAGGCTTTCGTAACGCCATACTTATCTTCCAAGTATTTCCTGAACCTCTTAAAATCAAGCGCCCAGCCTTGGTCACGAATCGATAGATTTAGATTCTGGCTGTCGATAAACGCGTAGTTATTGATTATTTTGCCCATAAAAGAAAAAACCTCCGCCATTTCTAGCGAAGGTTTTAATTGTTTTTACGTGGCAGTTCCCCCTTCGAAACATGCCACCCAATTTTCAATATACTTATACACTATAATTACCATATTGTCAAGTAATATCAATAAGGTATATTTATCTTGTCTGTGTCATGTTTTTAAACGTAAGGCAGAGCCGGCTGCAACCATAATCAGGCCCATAAAGAATAGCTTGATACCTAATAATATACCCAATATCCATATTCCTGAAATCGGGAATTGCTTCCAAAGTATAATGGCAAGAAGTATTGAGATAATCCCGCCAAAGAGGAGCCAGCCTCCGCCGGAGCCAACCCCAACTTTAATGCCGGCAATAAGTTCAACGATGCCGTCAAGCAGGAAATATGCTGTCAAAATAATGGTTATTACACCGGATGCAAGGATAGGCCTGTTGATGAGCAGGATACCGCAGATTAAGGTCAGGCCGCCGATTAATAGTTTTAACAGCCATTTCCCGAGGCTGTGCGCCTTAAAAGCCCAGATTATGCGGACGATGCCTCCTATTAAAAGCAGCACGCCTAAGAACAGCATAATTGACAGCCCTGTAAACCCGGGAGCAAGCATTGCGAGGATGCCGAGGATAATGCAAATAACACCTAAAACTGTTATAGCCATAACTTCCTCCTTCCTGTTTATACTAGTTTGACAGTCCGCTAAAAACAATGAATAAAACAGTCGCGCTTAAAATGACAAAAATCGCCACAATATGAAAAAAATACTTGTGTTTTATTAATCGCTCAAACAATGTACCCTCCGGTTTAATCCAAAAGTATTTCTCTAAATGGCGTAGACGATATTGTGATGCCTCCTGTAAAAGGATAGTCCAGGAGTAATATAGCAAGCAGGATAAGCGCTATTGTTGCCGAGAGCAAAACCCCCATAATAATCTGGACTTTTACGTTTTCAGCGCCGAACAAAAATGTAAAACAGGTAATTGCCAAAGCGCCCAGCAATAAGACAGACCAAAGTAACGGCGGAATCCCCGTCCTTGATTCCATTACGCGCAGCCTTCTTAACTCCCTAAACGAATTTAATTTACGGACTGATTCATTAAAGAATGCTTCTTCTGTTTTGTTCTTTGGCTCATAAACTGTATAAAGCGCCCAGATTTTTTTCATCAACTTCTCTACTTCCGGGCTCATCTGGCCTTTTTGCAGCGCCGGCCATTCATATTTAATTACCGCTTCTCTATATTCGCGCAATAAATTACCAACTTTTGCCCTGAAGTCAGGAGAAAGGCCTTCAGCGTCCCTGTAAATATCTGCCAGGTAATTTGCTTCCAATTGCACGGCAGAATTTGCCTTATCAAAATTTTGCCATACTATTACCACAATAAACGCCAGGAGCACCGCATAGACTACTGACATTGCCCCAAGGATAGGGTCTGCAACATCATGGTGAAGCTTTAGTTTATGATGTGGAATAAACTTGCGCACAATCAAGAGGCCTATAATAGATAACGCTATGCTGCCGCCTACAATAATTATTCCTAGTAGAAGCGTCGGGACCTTTAATAAGATCTGTTGTTCTATTGACATTTTTGCTCCCTGCCCAGAAAGGGCGTACCAAACGGTATTTATATTTTATGGTCAAAAGCGTATTCGCTCATTACCAAAGAATAACCAAAGAGTTCGCTGCTTTGTATTTTAAGGGGGATGCGGCGTTCGTCGGCG
>JAQTVG010000194.1 GCA_028706895.1 Candidatus Omnitrophota bacterium | reverse complement strand
CAGGCATTCCTGTGCCTACGAATTCATTGCTCGTTGATTTGGTGAAGACAATTGAGTCGAGTTACAACTTGACAGTATAATAATTGGGGACAGCGCCCAATTTCGTTTAAGTTGCTATGTTTGAAATTGGGCGCTGTCCCCAATTAAAGGAGATTAAGAGATGGCGAATTTTTCTTTTGATATAGTTTCCGAAGTTGACCTACAAGAGATGGATAATGCCGTAAACCAGGCAAATAAAGAGCTCTCTCAGAGGTATGACTTTAAGGATAGTAAGTCTTCCATTGCCTATGATAGGAAAGAGCAGAAGATTACTCTGATTGCGGACGACGATTTTAAACTGCGCGCGCTTACTGATATTCTGGCTACCCGCATGGCCAAAAGAGGCATTTCGCTAAAATCTCTTAAATTTAATGACCCGGAAAAAGCTTTTGAAGGTTACCTGCGCCAGTTCGTAGAAATACGCATGGGCATTGACAAGGAAAAAGCAAAAGAACTGACCGGTATCATAAAAGGCCTTGGATTAAAAGTGCAGGCTCAAATTGAAGGGGAAAAAATAAAAGTAAGTTCTCCTAAAAAAGATGATTTGCAGGCGGTTATCGTGCATCTTAAGGGATTAAATTTTTCCATACCTTTAGGTTTTTGCAATTATCGTTGAAAAGCAGCCAAAAATGAAAAAAATAATTTTTATCATACTTATACTGATTGCGGCAATTCTGCCGTTTTTTATCTTTAGGAACATGAACTGTCCGTTAAAACGTTCATCAGCAGAAAAACAAGTGCTTGTTTGCAGCATAGATTTGGAGATTTGCCGGCAAAACCTTTTGAGATACCTTAAACTAAGAAAAGAAGGGCTTGCGCAGGCGGAAATTGACAAGATACTTTCAGTTGAGCGTGACGACGCATGCGCCTTATGGGCCAAAGCCGAGCTTCTGCGCCGCGATTATAAATTCCAGGAGGCCGAAAAATTATTAAATCAGGTTTTGGATAAATGCCCAGGCCATGCATCCAGCCTCATCAGCATGGCTTATATCAAATATCACGATAACAAATTCCGTGATGCTTTAAAATTATTGAGCCAGGCATTGAAACAGCCGGATTTGGACAGGGAGAATGTAGCTTTGGCGTATCTGCTTATGGGCAGCATAAACTCAAAAAAAGCTACACAGGGAGGATTTATTTCTAAGATTGCTTATGGGACAAGGATAAAAGGATTTTTTGAAAAAGCAAAGAACATCGCTCCTGATATGGCAGAGGCGCACTTGGGCCTGGGGACATTTTACCTGCTTGCGCCTAAAATAGTAGGCGGAGATATTGACAAGGCCGTAGCGGAATTAGAGTTTGCTGTTCGGTTAACCCCGGATTTTGCTACTGCTAACGCGCGCCTGGCGCAGGCATATAAAGAAAAAGGGGATTTAACAAAATATAATTTTTATGCAGGCGTAGCAAAGAAGCTGGACCCTGAAAATGAAGTTTTAAAGGAACTTGAAACCAAACTATGAAGAATTTAGAGATTAGCGCGATATTCCGCGAAATTACCAAGATATTAGAGATAAAAGGCGATAATCCTTTCAGGATACGCGCCTATGAGCGGGCGGCGCAGAATATTGAGGGTATGTCCGAAGACATTGAAGACTACATCAGGACAGACAGGCTCAAGGATATTCCCGGCATTGGCAAGGATTTAGAGGAAAAAATAAAGGAGTATATAAAGACAGGCAAGATAAAAGCATATGAGGATTTAAAAAAGAAAATTCCGGCGGGTTTACTGGATTTACTAAATATTCCTTCTGTGGGCCCCAAGACCGCAAAATTGTTATATGAGAAGTTAAAGATAAGGAATATCTCGGATTTAGAGAGAGCAATAGTCAGAAAGAAGCTTCGGGTGCTCCCCGGCATAAAAGAAAAGACCGTTCAAAATATCCTTAAAGGCATAGAGATTTTAAAAAGGGGCAGGGAGCGGATGACCCTTGCGCAGGCAACGCAGGTAGCTGACGGATTTATGCAGGCGTTAAAGAAACTACCCGAAGTAAGCAGGATAAGTGTCGCAGGAAGCTTAAGGCGCCAAAAAGAGACAGTGCGCGATATTGATATCCTGATGATTTCAAGAAAGCCGGGAATAGTGATGAATGCATTCACTAAGCTTCCCAACGTCAGGGCTATCCTGGCAAAAGGAGAAACTAAGTCTTCTGTGCGCACCAAGGATGATGTTCAGGTAGATTGCCGGGTTGAGCAGGAGAATTCGTTTGGGGCGGCGTTATTATATTTTACCGGTTCAAAGAATTTTAATATCAAGCTGCGGCAATTAGCCATAAGAAAAGGGTTAAAAATAAATGAATACGGAGTTTTCCGCAGAGGTAAATTTATTTGCGGCAGGACAGAAGAAGAAATATTCAAGGCGCTTGGTATGGCTTATATTGAGCCGGAATTAAGGGAGAATACCGGCGAAATAGAATTGGCGCGGGAATTCAAGTTGCCGCAGTTGATAGAATTAAAAGACATAAAAGGCGACCTGCACGCGCATTCCAAATGGTCTGACGGCGGCAATACTATTGAAGAGATGGCCGAGGCAGCAAAACAGAGGGGTTACTCCTACATAGCTATCACCGACCATTCGCAGGGCCTAAAGGTCGCAGGTGGTTTGAGCGTCGCGGATTTAAAACGAAAGAAGCGCCAGATAGATAAAATAAATAATAAAATGAAGGATTTCAGGGTCTTATACGGCACTGAAGTAGATATAGATTCCGACGGCAAGCTTGATTATAAAGATGATATTTTAAAAGAATTTGATGTGGTAGTAGCGGCAATCCATTCCGGTTTTAAGCAATCTAAAACGCAGTTGACTAAAAGGCTGGTCAGGGCCTGCCGCAATAAATATACGCATATCATAGCCCACCCTACAGGCAGGTTATGGGGGGCGCGTAACGCCTATGACATAGATTTTGATGAAGTCATGAAAACCGCAAGGGACAGTAATACTTACTTAGAGGTAAATGCTTTTGGCCAG
>JAQTVG010000193.1 GCA_028706895.1 Candidatus Omnitrophota bacterium | reverse complement strand
AGGCGTTGACTTCTTTGGTAAGCTTGGGAATTATGGTTTCGCGGAAGAGCCTAGATGAATAATCATTAAGAGCTTTATCTTTCGGGTCTTTAAAATTATATGCCGATGAGCCTTTGAGATAATCCTGCTCAAGAAGGACTTTCAGGGTAGCCTTATAGACATAGGCACCCACGGTTTCTCCGGCAGTCTCACTTAAAATGATTTCATCAGGAACTATCCAGACTCTTGTTAACGTAGGAATATTGACGTTGTCCGTGCCGTAAAGTTCAAAGGCTTTTTTATAAAGTTTATCCCAGTAGGCTTTTCCGTCCGGCGTGTTTGGTGAAGTAGCCAAAGCGGTGTCTTTCTTTAACCGAAGGTCTGCTTCAAGCATAACCCTGCCCACATCGGTCTTGGCCAAATCATTGTCTATAATATTAGATTCACCGTCTGGCCTCAAGTTCACCCAGAGGCTCTCGGATGGCAGGGCCAGGCCTATGTAGAAATAATTCAACAGTTGTTTGGCGGTAGTGGTGATTTCTTCAGGTTTGGGATTAATGGTAGAGCCTTTGTCTAAAAGCAGCTGGAAATTATTGTTGGCGGCATTATACGATAAATATCTTAAATGCAGCGGACGGAATATATCAGAAGATACTGAGACAGGCGTAGGTAAAAGATAGCTAAATCCTGACTGTTGAAAAAGAAGCAGGAAGCATAAAAAGAAGGCGAAGATTTTGCGGATTTTTTTCGGATTTTTTAATTTATCATCCATATCGGATTCCCCAATACTTATATATATAATATATACTACGGGTACCTTGAATACAAGGCGACTTAGGTCTATTTAGAAAGCGCTTCCGAAATAGGTTGATTTTAGAATATTTTGATTGCAACAATGTGTGTGGTTTGATATTATGCTTATTATGAATAAAATAAGAGTTGCTGTAATAGGGGTCGGACACCTTGGTAGTATTCATGCCAAGATATATAAAGAAATCGAGAATTGCTCACTCGTAGCAGTCTGCGATACCGACAAAAACCACCTAAATCAGGTTTCTAGTACCTTAAACATCCCTGGATATGCCAATTATGAAGAACTTTTTGACAAAGTTGACGCGGTAAGCGTGGCTGTCCCGACCAAATTGCATTATAAAATAGCTAACGACTTTCTCAAACATAACATACATGCCCTGGTTGAAAAGCCTTTTACGCCTAACCTGGAAGAAGCCGATGCGTTAATCAAATTAGCCCAAGAGAATAAACTTATATTGCAGGTCGGACATATTGAAAGGTTTAATTCAGCGTTTGCCGCAACCCAAAAGATAATCAAGAACCCCAAATTTATTGAATGCCACCGTCTCTCTCCATTCCCTAACCGCTCTTTAGACGTGGGAGCTGTACTGGATATAATGATTCATGATATTGATATAATACTCGGGCTGGTAAACTCCGAAATAAAGCAAATAGAGTCTGTGGGGATAAATGTCCTTACCAAATTTGAGGATATCGCCAATAGCCGCATAACTTTTAAAAACGGGTGCGTGGCAAACCTGACTGCCAGCCGCATCTCGGATGAAATAATGCGTAAAATCCGGATTTTTCAGGAGAATACTTATATATCTCTTGATTACAAAGACGCTAAAGCAGTCGTATATAAAAAAGGTACTTTTACAATTACTAAACAAGACCTCCCGATAGAAAAAGAACAACCTCTGCAAAAAGAGCTGGAATCCTTCATTGATTGTGTCAGAAATCATAAAGAACCCCTCGTATCAGGGCCGGTTGCAAGAGAAGCGCTGCGGGTCGCGCTTGAAATCCAAAACCAGATATGGCACAAATAAGGCACATCTTCATTATTTGCGGCGAGCCCTCGGGCGACCTTAATGCCGGGCACTTGGCCAAAGCAATACTACAAATTAATCCCGAAATAAAGATTTCCGGAGTCGGCGGAACGTTCCTGCGGCAAGCCGGAGCAACAATTTACCGCGACATAAAAGACCTGGCTGTTATCGGCCTCTTTGATGTATTAAAAAAACTCCCCAGTTTCTTTACATTACAAAAATTAATCCTGAATAAAATAAAAGAAGATAAACCCGATGCCATAATCCTGGTAGATTTTTCCGGCTTCAATTTACGCCTGGCCAAAAAAATTAATAAGGCAATCCCCATCATCTACTATGTGAGCCCTCAGATATGGGCGTCAAGAGAGGGCCGTATTAAAACCATAAAGGATTATATAAATAAAATGATCGTCCTCTTTAGATTTGAAGAAGAGTTTTACAAAAGCCATGCTATAGAAGCGGCGTTTGCAGGCCACCCCCTGCTTGATATAGTCGCGCCTACAATGGACAAAGAAGATTTTATAAATAAATTCGGGATTTCGGAAACTAAATCCACAATTGCTCTCTTGCCCGGCTCCAGAAAAGAAGAAATAAAGAACATCCTGCCGGTAATGCTGGCATCAGCTTATATTATCCAACAGAAAATTAATAACGTCCGGTTTGTAATCGCTAAATCCCCCCAGGTTGATATTGATATTTACACCCGGATAACTGCCGGATACAATGATATGGATTTAAGGATTATAGAAGGTAAAACATATGACTGCCTGAATATTGCGGATTTTTGCCTGGTTGCTTCAGGCACAGCAACCCTTGAGACAGCAATAATGCAGAAACCTTTTGCGGTAATCTATAAAATGAACCTCCTGAATTATCTCCTCTATCGCCCTCAAGTAAAAATCCCTTATATAGGTATGGTAAATATAGTGGCGGGTAAAAAGATAATCCCTGAGTTTATCCAGTTCGGAGCCACTCCAAGAAAAATATCTGAGGAAGTTTTAAAAATCCTGGGGGATCCGGCTCAAATCGAACAGATGCAAAACAACCTCGCCCAAATCAAATCTCTTCTTGGCGAAAACGGCGCAAGCCTCCGCGCCGCCCAAATCATCATCGATTTCCTTAATTAGTGATTAAAAAGGGCATCTCACGGAAGTATCATCCACATAATAACAAACCCAGGTTGTCGCCCCTGTTGTCAGGCGATAGTCTAT
>JAQTVG010000192.1 GCA_028706895.1 Candidatus Omnitrophota bacterium | reverse complement strand
CGTGAGTTGGATGTATAGAAAATTAAAACAGTATTTAATAAGAAACCCATGGGTATTTAAGGCATACCGCCTGGTGTATTCTTTTAAAAAGAGGCCTATAAAAGCCGACTATTTGTTCAGGCTGGAGAACCTTGAGTTGACTAACGCCTGCCCAATGAAATGTATTATGTGCGCGCGCACTTATAAAATGACGCGGCCGCAGGGTTTTATGGATATGAAATTATTTAAGAAAATCATAGATGAGGTTTCCGGATTAAACGCTCCTTTTATACGTGAAGACGATTTTTGGCTGCATCATTTCGGGGAGAGCCTTTTACATCCCGATTTTGATAAGATGATTAGCTATTGCAATGAAAAAGGGGTTAAGGCAGGGCTTTCTGTTAATCCTATGGTGATGGAGGAGAATATCGCTAAAAGGCTTATAGACGCCAGGCCTAACTTACTCTTGTTAGCGCTTGACGGGCACGATGATGAGTCCTTTTATAAAATTAGGGGCGTGCCTAATGCCTATGAAAAGTCCAAGGAGAATATACTTAATTTTTTGAAGCTTAAGAAAGAAGCGCACAATAAAATTAAAACCGTAATCAGTATGATAGATTGTCCTGAAAACAGGGATAGCATAAATAAGGTGCGCGGTTATTGGAA
This sequence comes from Candidatus Omnitrophota bacterium, assembly GCA_028706895.1. Taxonomy (GTDB): domain Bacteria; phylum Omnitrophota; class Gorgyraeia; order Gygaellales; family Profunditerraquicolaceae; genus UBA1562. The sequence goes on along the minus strand of JAQTVG010000192.1, from coordinate 2,425 downwards.
AAGAATGGAAGGCGTAGATGATGTTCTTTTAAAGCCGTTCACGGACTGGAATGGAGAGGTTGAGAAGATAAATTCCCTTGTTGATTCAACGGATAAGAAGAGGCCCTGCAGGGTAAAGTGCCGTTCTCCGTGGATACGCATGTCAATAGCCTGGGATGGCGATGTTTTGCCGTGTTGCTATGATTATGATAAGAAATATGTCCTTGGGAATGTGAATGATAATAGCCTGCTTGAGATTTGGAACGGGGAGAGGATGCAGCAGTTGAGAAGAGAATTTATCTCTGGAAATGTCAAAAACCCGTTATGCAGGAAATGTTCCATGTTATACCAGTAAGGAGGATAGCCGTTTATGTTTGCTGCTAATGTCTCTATAGGAAAAGATGTGCAGATAGTCGGCAAGAAATACATAGCTATCGGCAGAGGAAGCTGTATAGGTAACGGCTCCTGGCTGAATGTGTGCGTCTCGGGCAGTAATATCAGGATGAAAATAGGTAAATGTGTTTTAGTGGGCAGGCAAAGCGTAATATCAACCGGCGGATACCTGGAGATCGGGGACTATTGCCTTTTTGCTCCTCGGGTATATGTTTCAGATACTGACCACGTATTTACGGACCCTGCTAAACCGGTCATTGAGCAGGGCGCTACCTTAAATCGTACCCTGATAATAGAAGAAAACTGCTGGTTGGGAATTAATGCGGTTGTATCCGGTAATATAACCGTTGGCAGGGGTAGTATTATAGCCGCAAATTCTGTTGTCTTAAAGGATGTACCGCCTTTTAGCGTTGCCGCGGGAGCGCCTGCCATTGTGGTTAAAATGTATGATTTTAATACCAAGTCCTGGGAGCGCGTCAGGAATGAAGATGATATAGGGCGTATCCGTAATTCTAATAATAAGTCCGGGTTGCCTACCCGCGAAGAGCTGCAAAAAGTACTGGATAGTAATTGTAAAATTTCCAGGGTTAATGTAAGCTTCGGCGGGAATAGGTTTCTATGAGCTATACGTCAGATAATTCTTACGTAAGAAAACAGTTTATTGAAGTCCCGCTGCCGGTTGAGTGCGGAGTATTTCGTAAAATATGCCATAAATTAATAGGCATAATACTTTTGCCCGGTTGTTTGTTCGCGGCTTATATTTTAAAAACTCCGGGAACGGGAATACATATTAAGTTAATTTTCCAGGCGTTGGGCTTATTTTTTTTACGGCGTATATCCTTACGCACATGCTGTTCTTTAATGTTTTACGCGATGGATTCTACGCGTTATTTTGAGTTTCATGAGGTACTTAATAGCGCTTCAAAGGTGCCGTTTCGCAGGTATCTTGATATCTCTTCGCCGCGACTTATACCGTTTATGTTGTTAGCGCGGAATAAATCCGTTCTTTTAGATATGATTAATCCTGATAACCGTGACTTAACGGAAGCACAAGATCTATCAGTTTCTTTAGGGCTTGCCGTTCGTTGTTCATTTCAGAATAATACGATAGAAGCAGCCGAATATCCTGCGGATAAATTTGATTTAATCACCTGTGTATCAGTATTAGAGCATATACCCGAAGATAAAGAGGCGGTTATCAAGATGTGGTCGCTGCTTTGCCCGGGAGGACGGCTTATTCTTACGCTGCCTTGCAGGGCATCTGCTCTTGAGCAATATATAAGCCGTGATGAGTACGGAGTATTACCGCCTGCATTTGAAGGGTATACTTTTTGGCAGAGATTTTATGATGAAGTGCGCCTGCGTGATATTATTTTTAGCGTAACTGGATTGCCTGTTAAGAGGATAATATACGGCGAGCGTAAATGCGGGCTTTTCTATAGGAATGCCACTAAGAAACGACTTTTGGGGCCGCTTTATCCATTTTGGAGAGAATCATATATGATGGCCAGGGAATACCGCTATTTTAAAACCCTTGCCGAGCTTCCCGGAGAGGGAGTGGTGATGCTGGAATTTGTAAAGCCATGAAAATACTTTTAGTTTATCCTTATTTTCCTCATCCCCGCTGCGCTCACGGCACGGCAGTGAAGATATTCAATTATCTCAAGAATATGTCTAAAAATAATGAGGTAACACTATGCTGCCTTGCTAATGGAGATGAAAAGGAATTGATAAGCGAGATTAAACCCTACTGTAAAAGGATAATCGTCAGGGAATTGAAACTAAAACCTCTTTGGATCAGATTCATGACGGCAATCTTTAGCTTGAGGCCAAGGATTGTTGACAATTATTTTTCGCGGGAGCTGCTTGATGAAATGAATTCTTTATTGCTTACGGAAAGATTTGATGTCATGCAATTTGAAATCTCTTATACGGGAGAATACCTGAACCATTTAGAAAATACAGGTAATGCTGCAACCATATTATTTGAAGATGATGAAATTACGTTCTTATTGGCGTTACGTAAAGCAAAGAAGAACTGGTTCAATATAAA
>JAQTVG010000191.1 GCA_028706895.1 Candidatus Omnitrophota bacterium | reverse complement strand
GCAGAAGAGGAAACATTCGGCTCGACCTGCCATGGGGCAGGACGGGTTAAATCCCGCACTGCTGCTGCCAAATCCATAAATATAGATACACTATTGAAACAATTAGAATCTAAGGGTATAATGGTTAAGGCATCCGGCAGGGGGATTATTGTAGAAGAAGCGCCGGAAGCATATAAAGATGTAAATGATGTTGTAAACGTTGTGCATAACGCCGGCATATCAAAACGCGTATGCCGCATGAGGCCGGTAGGAGTAATCAAAGGATAAAAAATGTTAGATATAAAATTCATTCGCGATAATCAGGACGCAGTCAAAAAATCAATTAAAGAGCGTAACTTAAAATTAGAAATAGACGGCTTGATTAAACTTGATGATTCCCGGCGTAAGATTTTGAGCGAGCTCGAGGAACTGAGGGCCAGGAAAAATAAGGCAAATGACGAAATCAGCGCCTTATTAAAAGAAAAGAAAGACGCCAAAGACAAGATTGCCTCAATGAAGAAGACCGCAGAAAGGGCCGGGCAATTAGAGGCAGAGCTTAAAGAGGTTAATCTTGAGCTGGATAAATTGCTGTTGGCTATACCTAATATACCGCATTCATCTATTCCGGTTGGCGACGCTTCCTGTAAGAAAGAAGTGCGCTCCTGGGGGGAGCTGCCTAAATTTGATTTTAAACCCGCCACCCATATTGAATTAAGCGGGCGCCTGGATATTATTGATTTTGTCCGCGCCACAAAAATAACCGGTTCAAACTTTATTTTATATAAAGGATGGGGCGCAAAATTAGAGAGGGCATTGATTAATTTTATGCTTGATTTACATACGCAGAAACACGGCTATACTGAGGTATTCCCGCCTTTTTTGGTAAATCGCGCGTCTATGACAGGCACAGGCCAATTACCCAAGCTGGAAGAGGATATGTATAAGTTAAAAGAGGATGATTTGTTTCTTATACCCACCGCAGAAGTACCGGTAACTAATATATTCCGCGATGAAATATTGGACGAGGTTAGCCTGCCGGTTTGTTACACTGCTTATACCGCGTGTTTCCGCAGGGAAGCCGGTTCTTACGGCAAAGATACCAAAGGCCTTATACGCGTGCATCAGTTTGATAAAGTGGAAATGGTTAAATTTGTAACTCCGGAGAGTTCTTATGATGAGTTGGAGAGATTAGTCGGCAATGCCGAAGAAGTTTTGCAGCTATTGGGCCTGCCTTACAGGGTAGTGATGCTGCCTACCGGAGATATAAGCTTTGCCGCAAGCAAGTGTTATGACTTGGAGGCTTACGCCGCAGGAATGGGGCAGTGGCTTGAGGTATCCAGCTGCAGCAATTTTGAGAGTTTTCAGGCAAGGCGTGCAAATATAAAGTTTAGAAGGAAGGATACTAAAAAACTGGATTTCGTGCATACATTAAATGGTTCAGGAGTCGCTTTGGCGCGTACAGTAGTTGCCATACTGGAGAATTATCAGCAGAAAGACGGCTCTGTAATTATACCGGAGGCCTTAAGGCCATATTTAAATGGACAAGAAAGAATTTCCTAAGCAAGAAAACGATAACATCCTGGGTAAGTTAGACGTTGGCCCCGGGCAGGGCGGAGGGGGCGGAGCTAAAATGGCTGCTTTTTCCCGCAGGGCCCTGAGTATTATTAAATTTATCATAGGTATTTGCTTTTTGCCTTTTGTCTATTCTGTTTCCGTGTCTTTTTTGAATGAATTTAATACAGTAGAAAAGGCCTTCCAGAATTATTTCTGGGCTGGAGCAATAAGCTTCATTATTATTTACCTGTTTATCTATGAACCCGCGATAATTTACAATAAAGGCCAGAAGTTACTAGAGGTATTTTTTCAGTTCCTGAAGCCTTTGGTAAGAGTTGCTCCCTATCTATTGCCTATTTATACAATCATCATTTTTATCGTATACCTGATATTTTCTTCCGCGCTTAAAACGAACGATGCAATCGGATATTTTATTTTCCTCTTTAGTTTTAGTTTAGCCCTTCATCTTGTTTTTAGCGCAAAGTCCCTGCGTTCCAAGCAGGGGGATTTCCTGAAAGCGAATTATATTTTTGGGTTTTCTTTTATTTATATTATTGACCTGATATTACTTGCCTTTTGTTTAAATATTGCTTTTAAAGATTTCTCTTTCGTGAATTTCTTCAATAATTCCTTCCAAATCGGCAAAAATATACTATATGCAATATTTAAACAGGTTTTCTTATAATAAGCATGCTTTTGTCTTGAGAAAACAGGTGGGGTGGCTGAGCGGTTGAAAGCGGCAGTCTTGAAAACTGTTGTGGGCATTAGCCCACCCTGGGTTCGAATCCCAGCCCCACCGCTTATTATAGTTAACAGAAAATAGCGGCGCAAAAAATCTGTTTATATCTGAAAAAGGAGGTAGATAGATGGAAGACCAGCCTTTCCTATTTGAAGTTATTAAAGTGCTTATATTATGTGCAAGCCCTTTTATTTTTCTGCAAGGAATACTCTTGTTAGTCATTAAAAAAGAGGGGCATATTAAATTAGAGCAGCGTTTAGGCAAAGAGATAGGCGGCATCAAAAAAAGAATAGCGCCTAAATTGGAAACAAATATTTACAATTTTCAAGATTGGATGCTTGGGAAAATCTTTATCCTGAGCATGATTTTTATTGTTTATCCTATCCTGATATTCATCTTTTTAAGAAAATAAACTATGGAGAGTTGGCAGAGCGGTTGAATGCGGCGGTCTCGAAAACCGTTGTCGTCGTAAGACGACCGGAGGTTCAAATCCTCCACTCTCCGCCATCTTTCATTAATAATTTTCCAACGTGGAATCACCCCTAAAATTAAATCCCGCAAATAAATTATACAAGAAATTATTCTATGCCTTTGTTTTTTTCTTTATTTTATCCGCGTATATATTCTTCCTAAGCCGTCCAATAGACCTGACTATATCAGACCTTGGCAGGCACTTGAAAAACGGAGAATTGTTCGCCAAATATTTTTGCATACCTTCCGTTAACCTCTATTCATATACGTATCCGGGTTTTCCTTTTATCAATCATCATTGGGCTAGCGGAGTTATTTTTTACCTTGTAAA
>JAQTVG010000190.1 GCA_028706895.1 Candidatus Omnitrophota bacterium | reverse complement strand
TGCCCTTACGAATATGGAAGCAGTAAAAGTAGAGCTGCCTATCCATAATAATAACCGTACTACCGGAGCAATGTTGAGCGGAGAAATCTGCAGGAGATACGGGGAAGGGGGTTTGCCCGACGATACTATCCATTTTAAATTTAAAGGTATCGCAGGGCAAAGTTTTGGGGCGTGGCTGGCAAAAGGTGTTACCTTTGAGCTTGAAGGGATGAGTAACGATTATATAGGCAAAGGAATATCCGGCGGTAAAATCATCGTCTATCCTGATAGCGCTTGCGGTTATCGCTCCGAGGAGAATATTATTATCGGCAATACTACTTTTTATGGCGCCATTTCAGGCGAGGCGTATATACGGGGGGTAGCCGGGGAGAGGTTCTGTATCCGCAATTCCGGTTTATCCGCCGTGGCAGAGGGTGTAGGCGACCATGGCTGTGAATATATGACCGGCGGCAGGGTGGTTATTTTAGGGGCGACCGGAAGGAATTTTGCCGCAGGGATGTCTGGCGGTATAGCATATATTTACGATGCGGGAACCAAGTTTAGAGAAAAATGTAACCTGGGAATGGTAGAACTGGAAAGAGTCTCTGCAGATGATGTGAAGATTATTTATAAGTTGTTACATAATCACTACCGATATACCCAGAGCCCCCTTGCCGCGAAGATTATTGATAACTTGCCTCACGATATCCGTAAATTTATTAAGGTTATGCCTATAGAGTATAAGCGCATTCTGGAGATGAAAGAAGCAGGGGAGCTCAAAGATACAGAGGTTTCTGATGGGTGATACGAGGGGATTTCTAAAAGTAAAGAGAAGGGCTTCGCATTACAGGCCCGTTTGCGAACGGTTAAAGGATTACGGCGAAGTCTCTATCCTGCCGCGCGAGGAGGATTCCAGGAAACAGGCTTCGCGCTGCATGGATTGCGGCACTCCTTTTTGCCATTGGGGGTGTCCCGTCGGGAATTACATCCCGGAGTGGAACGATTTAACCTTCCGCGGACAATGGGAAAAGGCGTTTGCCTTGCTGAACGCGACAAATAATTTCCCTGAAATTACAGGAAGGCTTTGTCCTGCTACTTGCGAATACGCCTGCGTCTTGGGCATAAATGACGACCCGGTCACTATACGGGAAAACGAACTTGCTATTATTGAATATGCCTTTAATAACAGATACGTAAAACCTAATCCGCCAAAGAAGCGCACAGGCAAGAAGATTGCTGTTATCGGTTCCGGGCCCGCCGGATTATCCTGCGCGGATCAGCTTAATAAAGCAGGCCATAGCGTAGTTGTGTTTGAGAAAGATAATAAAATCGGCGGCATCTTACGTTACGGCATACCTGATTTTAAGCTGGACAAGAGTGTCCTTGATAGAAGGATTAAAATCATTAGTAAAGAGGGTATAAAATTCAAGACTAATACCTGCGCAGGCATAGATTACAAGGCCGCCAAGTTGAGAAAAGAATTTGACGCTATTTGCCTGGCAGGCGGATGCCGCACGCCAAGGGATTTAAAAATTGAAGGAAGGGGTTTGGATGGAATCCATTTTGCCATGGATTATTTAATTCAGGCAAATAAGAAGGTATCCGGAGAAAAGATTGAGGCACAAGGATTAATAAATGCTAAAGGCAAGCGCGTGGTTGTTATCGGCGGAGGGGATACAGGAGCTGATTGTGTTGGTACGGCCAACAGGCAGGGTGCATCATGCGTTGTGCAAATAGAGCTCTTGCCGCAGCCGTCTGATTGCCGCGGCCCTGCTCACCCCTGGCCTAAATACCCGTTGATTTTGAAGACTTCCACCAGCCACGAAGAGGGCACAGAGCGCAAATGGGCAATTTTAACTAAAAAATTTGTTGGGAATAGCGGTCATGTAAAAAAACTCCTATGCGTTAAAGTTGACTTCTCAAAGAAAGACCAGAGAGGTTGTTTTGTAATGGAAGAAGTAAAAGGCAGCGAATTTGAGATTGAAGCGGATTTAGTCATATTAGCGATGGGGTTTTTGCATCCTGATAAAACGGGGTTGATTGAAGAACTGGGAGTAGAGTTAGATTCCCGCGGTAATGTTAAGGCTAACGAAGGTTTTGCTACTTCAGTTAAAGGTGTTTTTTCCGCCGGAGATATGCACCGCGGCCAATCATTAATCGTCTGGGCGATATCTGAAGGCAGGCGCGCCGCGCATTATATAGACAAATACCTGATGGGCGAAAGCTCTCTGCCTGTGGTATAAAATATTGTCTTTACATTGACATTAAATGAAAAAAATGATATATTTTATGAGTAGTTCAAGGTTGAGCTATGAAAATAAAGACGAAGGCGTTTTCAGGGCCGGATTGTCGGCGCTGACAACGCTTTTTTTATGCATATGACTAAATATATATTTATTACGGGTGGTGTTATATCAAGCCTGGGCAAGGGCATTACTTCTGCTTCCATAGGCAAAATACTGGAGTCGCGCGGGTTAAAAGTAACCTTGATGAAATGCGACCCTTACATCAATGTTGACCCCGGGACGATGAATCCTTATCAGCACGGAGAAGTTTACGTGACTGAAGACGGCGCGGAAACAGATTTAGACCTCGGCCATTACGAGAGGTTTGTCAGTGCCCAAATGACCAAATTCAATAATGTCACCACGGGCCAGGTTTATAACGCGGTAATTTCCCGCGAGAGGCGCGGTGATTATTTAGGTAAGACCATACAGGTTATCCCGCATATTACCAATGAGATAAAAGAGAGGGTCAAAAAGCTTGCTTCGGTTTCAGGAGCCGAGATTGTAATTGTAGAAATAGGGGGGACCGTAGGCGATATTGAGAGTTTGCCATTCTTAGAAGCTGCCAGGCAGTTCGGCACAGATGTCGGTAGGGAAAATGTGCTTTATATACACCTGACCTTAGTTCCTTATATAAAATGTTCCGATGAAATCAAAACAAAACCCACGCAGCACAGCGTAGGGACATTACGTGAAATCGGAATTCAACCGGACATATTGGTCTGCCGCACGGAGAAAACTTTATCTGACGAGGTAAAAGAGAAGATATCCTTATTCTGCAATGTCCGCAAAGAAGCAGTTATTGAAGCCAAGGAC
>JAQTVG010000189.1 GCA_028706895.1 Candidatus Omnitrophota bacterium | reverse complement strand
ACCATTGATTAAACCATCCTTTAGTAAAACTCTTATGCTTTTCCATATTCATTTTCCCAGCCTCTCTATCGCTACCCAAGGTTAGCCCCTGATAACAATTCCCTTGCCCCGTTTTTATCCTGGATATAAACTTCAGGGATAAATTCCATTGAATTAGGTATAAGGTCAGCCATAACCTTCTTTATCCGCGCCTGCTGTTTCTGGTTTTGGGAGTCAAAGACAGGATTCTGGCTCAAATCATTCAGTAAAAGCACGACCGGCTCATGAGGAAACATAAAATCCTCTAAAAGCTGCTTGATAAGGATATCCAGGTAATCGGGCTTATCTTTAAATACATTTACGGCAGTCTTAAAAGTAATCTTCCCCCAGTCGGAAGCGACGGTCTTTTGAACAAGCGCGTATACCGAAGAATACTTAATCATCCTGGTTTCGCCGTCGGCTATCTTGCTTGCCATATTTATAATGACAGTAGATAGTTCAGTATGTTTAAATGCCTTAATCTCTTTATGTATATCAATAGTCAAAAGATCAAAGATATAGTTGCCGCGGACGCTTGAAGCGGCGCTGGCGGTGCTGCGTTTTACAAAATCCTCTACCGCGTCCCAAAGTATTTTTTCGTCGCTACGGATAAAATTTAACGAGAGGACAATGCAAGTTTGCCCCTCGCGGACCGCTTTGTAGCGCCGAACCTTTTCTTCATTATGCCCGGCATACGAAATCTCGTCAAAAAGCGGCATATGCTGAAAGAGGCTTGAGTTTTGGAATCCAAAGTCAATTAAATTCATAGCAGTCAATAAATCAATTTTTTAGCATCGCGTAAAAAGTCAAATCCGTAAGCGAAACATTAAATTTTTCTAACAGCCGGAAGCCGTAATGTTCATAAATAGCCACGTTCTTTTCAGTATTAGTCTCCAGGTAACAAGGAAGGCTCTCCTGGGTGAATTCTTCCAGCATTGGCTTAATCAATTTACTGGTAATACCCATACCCTGGCAATCGGGGTCAATCCCGATAAACGCCAAATACCAATGCGGGGTTGAAATAAGCTGTTCATGTTTGGCTTGGACAAAGTCGTCTACCGGCCGCACGCGCGCCATGACATCTTCGCCTACCTGCCTATATAGTTCTTCCGCCCCCGCTTTATTCATTAATTCCAGCGTCATTTTAGCGTATTGAGAAGGCAGCCATATCGCTACTCCCTCAAAATTAGGCGAAGCAGCGTAGGCGCTGCCGTATAAAATGCCGTAACTCAACACAAATTTAAAAAAATGAGGCATAATCCTTTTTCTCTCCGCTTCATCCGCAGCTAACAACCTTACATATGAATCATTCCAAAAAGAACGGACAAGCGTATTTGCCGCCTTGGTAATATCTTTTTCTTTCAATTTAAGCATAAAACGTGCCCCACAAAGATTGACCCCGCATCCTTAATTCCAGGATGCGGGGTCAATTTGCAAACTTTATTTAAAAGTTACTTATTTCTTTGACTTCAGGCTTTCAACAAATTCAGAAACAAATTTCCCTGCTAAATCACGGCATCCTAGTCCAAATGCCAAAGCCACGCCTAAACCCAAAGAAGCCAAAACTATGGTAATAACCAGCTCTATTATTTTAGCAGCTATACCAAGCTGTTCCAAGGCAACCGCTATAGTAAAGACAACTACTACAGCTTCTACAATTTTGCCCAAGACCTTTGTTTGGGAAAGGCCAGCATTATTCGCTGCAGTCCTAACGATATTACTTAATAGGGTCGCTACAAATAAACCTAATATCAGGATAAATACCGCGGCTATGACATTAGGCACGTATAAGACTACCCTATTTAACAAGTCGGCGGCTACTGTAAGGCCTATGGCGTTGATGGCAACCACAAAAGTAATCAAAAGCACTAACCAATAGCACATTACTCCGATTAACTCGGAAAGAGAATATCCAATTCCTCCCTTTGCCAACATGTTGTCCAATTCAATACGATCGGATAACTGGTCAACCTTCACTGCCCTTAACACCCTGGTAACCAGAGTCTTGACGATTTTGGCGACAATCCAACCGATAATAAGGATTACCACCACTAAAAGCACGTCAATTATGAATTGGCCAACTTGAGAAAGAACTGTCTTGGCTGGCTCTATTAAAACTACCTGCCAATCACTCATCTTCCACCTCCTTTGGTTTGGTTAATTTTTATAACATTATCATAATTATCGGCTTATGTCAAGAAAAAATTCTAAAGATTAAGCGTCATACCGTCGTAAGCAGCCAATACTTCAATGCCTAACTTTTGTGACAGTTCAACTGCCTGTATCTGGGGTTTCGCCCTTAACATGCTCATGCCAAAGTGGGTCAGTATCGCTTTTTTGGGCTTGATATCCCTTATTAAACTCTCAACATCCGAAAGCGACAAATGGTCTACCTCCGGCCTTGGCTCTACAAATACAACGCATATAATCAATATATCTGTTTTATAAAAATCTGCCAGCCCCCCGAAATATTTAGTATCAGTAAGCAATGATACGTTGGTATTACTTATATTAAATTTTAAGCCGTAGGTTAAAACGGAATGAATATGTTTCATAGAAGTATGAAATTTAAAATTGCCTACACTGTATGGCCTATCGGCTTCCAATATTTCTATTTTTTCTACCAGGCCTCTTGCGTGTTTCAATACAACAGGGTCATCGTTTAAAGCATCCTCGGGGCAAAAAAGCACCCCTCTCTTTTTAAACCCACCATCCGTCATCCCTTCAATCATTACATTAATATCATTTGAGTGGTCAAGGTGCCGATGGGTTAGTATGATAGCATCTAATTTACCGGGATCAAGCTTGGGACGGCTGGAAGCCAGGCGCACGAGGCTCCCCGGCCCGGGGTCAATCAATACATTTGTCCCCTCACAGCAAACCCATATCCCGCCTGAAGCCCGCAGTTGTTTTATCATTACAAAACGCGCTCCAGCTGTGCCTAAAAATTTTATGAAGTTTTCGCCGACGGTTTTAGTCAGTTTTTTAGCCATAGCTGTTTTACTTCCTTATTTATCTTGTCTATATCAGTATAATTTAAATCTGCTTTTGCCGGGTCTTCTTTTTTTGCCTGAC
>JAQTVG010000188.1 GCA_028706895.1 Candidatus Omnitrophota bacterium | reverse complement strand
AGTCTTCGAAGAAAACTAATTCTTTATCCACAGAGCCGGCATTATTGTAAATCTCGTAAGAATTCCTTGGGCTGGTAATATCGTCATCCCTTGCCTGCAGTAATTGCAAGGGGGCATCTATTTTAGGCAATAATGAAATAATATGCCTGGCCAAGAGCTCATTTTGCTCCATGCAGGATATGGGGATAACCGGATAACCATAAAGATGGACCTGGCTATAATCGTCCAATTTGGCCTTTGTGTAATAACGGTCGATCCTGGCCCTGAGCCTCTCGTTTTTTATGCCGTAGGGGTATTCCTCTTTAAAATAAAAGTTATACTTAAAGGGCGTACGATAAACCATAGGCAGAAGGAAACGGGATTTAGGGGTGCTCCATCCGTCAAAAAATAAAGTAGGTGATATACAAACCACCCCGCGTATCTTCTTGGGGAAATCAAGGCTTAAAAGAAGCCCCAGCAATGCCCCGAAAGAAAGCCCGGCAATAAATATGTTTTTATAGCCTGCTTCATATTTCAGGTATTCCTCCTTTACCCTGGCGTATATTTCCTGCCACTTCTGCCTCTTTAAGACTGAAAGAGGGCCGTTGTGCCCCAAAAGCAGCGGCACTGCTACGGCATAACCACTGTCATGCAGGCGGCTTCCCAGGGTGGACATTTCCTTGGGGGTGCCGGTAAGGCCGTGGATAAGAAAACAAAGGTTCTCCTCACCCTCAAGATAAAAGCTTGAATCAGGTATACAATGTTTATCGCGAAAGTCCTCTTTGAATGAAAAGATAATCATATTTGTCCAGGCCTTAAGATGTTTTTTATTATATCTATTATTCTCTCTTGTTCTTTTTCCCGCAAAAACTCACCCGTAGGCAGGGTTATTGCCCTTTCCGCCAGATAGCGGGCATTGGGCAGTATTTTTTGCGGCAGTATAGGCTTGAGATATCCGTAATCCGTGATAGAGGACAAATATATAACCGATACCCCCAGGCCCAGGCCTTTGAATAAACACCTGGCCTTCTCCTGTTTCTTAGGATCGGCGAAAAGCAGGGTCAAATAGGGATAAACCGCCTTTCCTTCCGTGGGCCCTGCTATAACCTTAACCCCTTCTATGCCTGCTAATCTACTCAGGTAATACGCCGCCTGTTTGCGCTGAAGGGATATTGCATCCTCCAGGCGCCAGAAAGCGGCATGCCCCATGGCCTTTCTTAAAGAAGAAACCCCATACAGCGGAAAATCAATATCAAAATATTCTATCATTGCCCGGGCATCATCCCCCTGCCAATGCCAGAACAGCTGTGGCAGCCTGAAGACAAACCAGAATAATAGCGGGCGATAGAATACAGCGTAGCCGAATAATTCTAATATTCTTAATCCTTCGGCTAAATAACTATTTTTTAATAGGGCGCGTATCTTTTTCTCTACGATAGCGCCATAATCCTTGCGGGAGGCAATTACGATCCCTCCCTCGTATATTGTCAGGCCTTTGCCGCGGCAGAGGCTGAAAAAAGCAAAATCCCCCCATGTCCCGGCTTTTTTCCCTTTATAAACAGCGCCTAAAGACTGCGCGCAATCCTCTATAACGAATACCCCTTTGCCCCTTGCCAGAGAAACGAGGTAATCGATTCCAAGCGGTATCCCGGCCAGGTGCACCGCTAAAACAGCCAGGATATCTGTGTTTACAGAAAATATCCTCTCTAAGTCCTGGCGGTTGAAATTGAAATCCTGGCGGTTTATATCGCAGATCTCTATATTAAGCCCCGCCCGTTTTATGGCTAAAGGGATGAGCGGGCATATATATGAAGGGATGATCACGGTCTTGCGGCCGGATATCTCTTTGAGCGCCTCCAGGATCAGGTAAAATGCCGCTGTCCCGGAAGTAGCTACCCCAGCATAGGCGGCAGCGTGATATTCTCTGAACTCTTGTTCCAGGCAATCTGCGCCGTGTTTCCTGCGCAGCAAAGATAGGAAATCTTCCGGGTGAATAGGGAATCCGGCCGTAGGAGGGATTTCTCGGAATATGGGCACTTTTAAAAAATACCTCTTTTTTTAAATGTCTTAGTTATTTTATGGTAAAATACCTTCCAATTCAAGGTATTATTTATAGGTGAGGCAATGGGTGAGATAAAATACAAAGTAATCGATTCTATAAATGAAATCCCTCAGGCAGAATGGGAGCGCCTTTTCCCTGATACTATAGAGGGATACCCCTTCTATAAAACCGTGGAGGAGGCGCACCTTGAGGGCTTCTCTTTCCATTACCTGTTATTATATGAAAAAGGTGCGCTATCCCTCATCGCCCCCCTGTTCATTACGGAATTCGACCTGGCTATTGCTGCCGAAGGCCTGCCGGAAAGAATAATCTCCTGCCTGCGCAGATTTATGCCTAAGTTCCTTAAATTGCAAACATTGTTCTGCGGTTCGCCGTTTGGGGAAAACGGTAAATTAGGCATCAAGAAAGACTCAAGGGATCATAATATACTTATACAGGCATTAGCCAAAGGTATAGATGACTTCTCAGAAGAAAAGAAAATAAGCCTGGCAATCTTTAAGGATTTTCCAAAAGAAAACCTGCCATTCCTTAATCCGCTTGAGGGTATGGGGTTCTGGAAGATAGAGAGTTTTCCCTCCATAATCACGGAATTGCCTTTTACCTCCTTTAAAGAATACCTAGAAAGCCTGGGGCATGAAACCAGAAAAGGCCTGCGCAGGAAATTGAAAAAGGCCCATGCAAAGGGGGATATCAAGGTAGAAATAAAGAATAGCGCCGAAGGATTAATTGAAGACATATACCGCCTGTATTTAAATACGTATACCTCAGGAGACACAAAACTGGAAAGGCTCACCCCCGAATTTTTTCTCTCCGCAGGCAAAAACATGCAGCCTAACACCAGGTTTTTCCTTTATTATGTCAACGGCGGGCTTGCGGCCTTCAACCTCTGCTTTGTCTATGAAAATTTATTTATTGATAAATTCATCGGTTTCGACTATGATATTTCTCGCAAGTACAATCTGTATTTCTTAAGCTGGTGTTTCAACGTGGAATGGTGCATAAAAAACTCCGTTACCAGATACCAGACCGGCCAAACCGACTATCAACCCACTATGCAGTTA
>JAQTVG010000187.1 GCA_028706895.1 Candidatus Omnitrophota bacterium | reverse complement strand
ATAATTACAATCCCTATGGCCAAGCCGTCCAAGCCATCGGTAAGGTTAACGGCGTTAGAAGAACCGGTTATTACTATAATAACAAGCAAGATATAAAAAATACCTAATTCCACTGATACGTCTTTTAAGAAAGGTACGTCTATCCTGGTTGAACTTTCGGGGTTCAAAAAAAGCATGGCCCCCACTATAAAGCCCAGTATCATTTGGCTGGTTAATTTTGAAACAGCGGAAAGCCCCTTGGACTTCTTCCTTATCTGTTTTAAATAATCATCTATAAAACCGGTCACCCCCAGCCATACCGTAACAAATAAAGCCAGCATTATGTACCTGTTAAAAATATCGGCCCAGAGTAACGTAGCTGATAATATCGCCAATAATATCAATATCCCGCCCATTGTCGGCGTATCCTGCTTCCTGGAATGCAATTCATAGAGTTTAGCGCTATCTTCTTTTCTTACATTCTCTCCGATCTTTAGCCTGGTAAGGAATTTTATTATAACCGGGCCAAGGATTATGCTGATGAGAAACGCGGTTATAGCTGCCATCGCGGCGCGGAAGGTGATATAACGGAAGATATTGAAAAAAGAAATTACGTCGTGCAGAGGATAGAGCAAATAATACAGCATACTATTTAAAAACCTCCTCCATCTTCATGGAACGGGAGCCCTTGACCAGAACAATGTCGCCCTTTTTAGGCGATAGCCTGTTAAACAAAATCTCGCGGGCTTGACTAGAAGTGCGGCAGGTGAATATATTATTTACATCAAAACCTGAATTCTTAGCGGCTTCTGCTGCAAGTCTGGATAAATCTCCTACGGCAATAAACACATTACAACTGGCCAAAAGGCTTTGGCCTGCGTGGCGGTGGAATTTTTCTTTGTGGCTGCCTAATTCCAGCATATCGCCCATAACAAAAATCTTTCTGCCTGCTGTTTTGAAATCTGCAAGCGTTTTTAACGCCTGTCTTAAAGAAAGCGGGTTAGAATTATAGGTATCATCAATAAATTTGATACCGCCCAACTCCAGGAAGTTAAGCCTGCTTTTTGGAAAATCAAAAGCATCCATTTTTTTGATGATATCTTTGTATGCTATGCCAAAGACCCTGGCCGCCGCTATCGCGGACAACGCATTATAGATATTATAATACCCAAGGGTATTTAAAGTAAATTTATATTTTTCATTTACCAGGAATTTAAGCGCGCCGGCATTGCTTTTAATGAGCCGCGCCGAGAAATCGCAAGGGTTCTTTATGCCTATCCCCAGGACAAAATACTCCTTCGGCTTAGCGCATGCCTTTTTCTTCAATAAATCATCATCCGTGTTTAATATGCATATGCGCGGGGTCCTTAAGTTTTCTGTTATTTTGTATTTTTCCTTGAATACGCCTTTCAAATCACGGAGGAATTCAAGGTGGCTGGGCCCAATATTGGTAATTATGCCTATATTGGGCTGGCATATGCGCGCCAGGTATTCTACCTCTCCGGGGTGGTTCGTACCTACTTCCAGGACCGCGATATCGTATGAAGCGTCAAGATTGAGTAAAGCCATAGGCAGGCCTATATGGTTATTCTTCGTCCCTTCATTTTTTAAAACTTTATATTTTGCGGATAACACATGCGCGGCCATCTCTTTAGTAGTAGTCTTGCCGTTTGAGCCGGTAACCGCAATAACAGGAATATTGAATTTCCTGCGCCAGAAATTAGCGATATTACCGAGAGACTTTATGGTATCATCAACCTCTATAAAAGCCGCCTTGCAGGATTTGTATTTTATCTTACGCCCTGCTTCTTTTATTATGCAGGCCGCGCCCTTTTTAATTGCTGCGTCAATAAAGTCATGCCCATCAAAATTATTTCCTTTTATGGCGATAAACGCATCATGCGGATTAATCGCCCTGGTATCTATGGAGATACACCTGACAATCGCGCCTGGCGGCTGGTTTATCAGCTTGCCTCCGGTAGCTTCTAATAACTCGCTTATCTTAAACATTCTTTTACAACCTCGCGGTCATCAAAATGTATCCTTTTATCGCCTAATATCTGGTAATCCTCATGGCCCTTACCTGCTATTAAAACTATATCCTGGGGCATGGCTTCAGACAAAGCCTTTTTTATGGCATCTTTACGCTCCAGTATAACGCAATAGTTATCCTTTTTTATGCCTGACTTGATGCCTTCTATTATATCATCAGGGTCTTCAGAGCGGGGGTTGTCATTGGTAATAATTGCGTAATCGGCTAATTCAGAAACTACGCGCCCCATCTCCGGCCTCTTGGTTTTATCACGCTCTCCGCCGCAGCCGAATACAACTATAATTTTATTACCCGTTATTTGCCTTAGCGAAGTTATGACGTTGGTAAGAGCATCCTCTGTATGGGCATAATCCACAAATACCGAAAAATCCCTTCCTGTTTCTATCCTTTCAAGCCTGCCCGGGACAAAATTAAACTTTTCTAACGCGGGCATGGTTACTGCTTCACTCAAACCCTCTTTAGATGCCCATGCAAATGTGGCTAATATGTTGTAAATATTATGCCGGCCGATAAGCCCGGTTTCTAACCTTATTTCTTTCTTTCCGGATTTTAAAATAAATTCCGTATGCGAAATACCGAGTTTTATGCCGCCTGCCATAATGTCGGACTCATTATCTATGCCGTAAGTAATTATCTCCGGCCCCTTAATCATTTCCTTCAACCTTCTGCTGTATTCATCATCATTGTTAATGACCGCGAAATACCCGCGTAAATCCCTGAAAAGTTTTGCCTTTGCCTGAAAATAATCTTCCAGCGTATTATGATAATCCAAATGGTCCTGGGTTAGATTAGTAAAAATAGCGGAATGAAAATTTATTGCCGCGACCCTCTCCTGCGAAAGCGCATGCGACGATACTTCCATAACCGTATAATCAATGTTCTCTTTAACCGCATCGGCTAACAAAGATTGAAGCTCTAACGGGCCGGGAGTTGTATTTTTAGAAGGGATGATTTTATCTTTAAAACGGTAATTAACTGTGCCTATAACCGCAGGCATAAATCCGGCTTCTTTTAACAATGCCTCGATAAGGTAAGTTATGGTGGTCTTTCCGTTAGTCCCCGTAACAGCTACAACTTTTA
>JAQTVG010000186.1 GCA_028706895.1 Candidatus Omnitrophota bacterium | reverse complement strand
CGAAACAAGAAACGACGTTCCCGTCGGGCTTAATGTAGAGAATATGATTTACACGGCTACACGGCTCCTTAAGTGCTTTCTTGACAACCTCAACAACAGGCAGATTCCCTCCTCGATTATCAGACATATCTTTAGTGGTCAACCGGTCATTAAGAATACGTTTGGAAATCTTGCCGGGCAGTTGACTGATTAACAATTTCATTTTGGCATAATCGCTATCTGAATAGGAATTAACGTTTAAATAATCAATCCCACTTTCAAATAGTTTAATGGCTTTATCTTCCGTGAGTAAGTCTCCATTTGTCGCCAACATTTGCCAGGACCTCGGAAGCCTTTGCTTGACATAGCTTACCCATTCAAATATGCGTTTGTCAGTCAAAGGTTCGTTCATTTCAAATAAACTTACACGGCCTGAATAATCCATGGCCGCCAGGTCATCAATAATCTTATAAAATAATCCTTGCGGCATTTCATGATCCGGGATCGCTACATCTTTGATCCCATACCAACAGAAGGGGCATTTTCTCGTGCAACGGTTATTGGTTTGAATCAGCACGTGGTCAAACAAAGAGGTTTTAAGATGGGCAAACCGGTAAGCTACGCGATAAGGCATACTCCTATGCAGGAAATCGCGGGCCTTACGCAAATGTTTTTTTTTAATAGGAAACGATAACCCTTTAAGCATCATAGGTTTTTAGATTACAAGCCTTGTAATTTTTCTAAATCCGCATATATCTCTGGGATATCGGTCTTATCCGCGATGGAGGGCCGATTTTCGTCTACCAGATCAATACCCAATCCGGCTTCCCTTAAAAGCTGGGCTAAAAGGTCCCTCATTTTGATACTGGTTCCGCTGCCAACGTTATATACTTGGCCCGCTACTCCCCGCTCCATAATCTTTTGATAATACTTAACCGCTTCTCTGATATCAATATAATCCCTCTTTGCCTCCAGGTTCCCTACTGTGATCCTGGAAAGCTTGCCGGCCTTTACTTTTTTTATCTGCTGGCAAACCTTTCCCACAAACATCAGCGCGGAAATACGGTTGCCATCGCCGAATAAATTAAATGTCCGCGCCATCACAATCTCCATCTGATGAACCTTGCAGTAAAAATTCATTAAATGAGTCTGGTAAACTTTGGTCAACCCGTAAACTTGAGCAGGGTTGAGCGCGTGGTTTTCATTAACCGGGTTATCTTCAGGCCTGATAAAACCGTATTCAGCAGAACTCCCGATTAATAAAACCCTTGCTGAAACCTTATTTTTAAGCAAAGCGTCCAAGATATTCTTCGCGCTTAAGACATTGGCCGGATAATCAACATCGTAGTCGTTCGTATAGCTGCCGGCGAGGTGGTAGATCCGTTCGGGCCGGATCTTAGCGATCAGGGCCTCCACGCTCTTTTTTTGGGTCAGGTCGCATCTTAAAATACGGTTGGGCCCGCCGGATACGCGGTCAGTCAAATAAAGCTCATACCCGGGCTCTCCTCTAATAAGTTCAACCAGATGATGCGCGCTAAAACCTAACGCGCCGGTAACTAAAATTTTCATTATTTATATCCCAGCTTGTTTACTATTTCCTTAAAATGTTCATCCGCATATTGATAATCTTCTGGCCGGCCTATATCTAACCAAAATCCGTTAAATTTTTCAATGCGAATCTTATCCTTGTTTTTGATGCCGTCGAGCATCAATTGATCAAAACCGTAGGCTTTACCCTTGGGCAATTTTTTAATCACCGACCGGTTGAGGCAGTAAATTCCCATGCTCACATCAAAACGGTACACCGGCTTTTCCCGAAATTCCGTCAGGCAATGGCCCCTGTCATATTTCAATACCCCAAAATCAATAACCGAGTCCCGCGAGCAAGCCGCCACTGAAATAAGGCTCCCGCGTTTCACGTGTCCCTTATAGAATTCTTTAAAATTTAAATTGCATAAGATATCGGCGTTCATCACCAAAAAATTTTCCGGAAGATCTTTAATTAGCGTCAAGGGCCCTACCGTATTAAGCGGTTTATTCTCCAGCGAATAATCGATTAAGACACCCCACTTCTTTCCGTTCCCAAAATAAGCCATGACCAGGTCAGCCAGGTGATTGACCGCTAACGTGATATGCGTAAATCCCGCCTTGGCTAATTGAGAAATCACCATCTCCAGCACGGAAGATTCGCCTCCCAGCGGAACTAAAGGCTTGGGAATTAAAGTTGTATAGGGCTTAAGCCGGGTACCTTTACCGCCTGCCAGAATAATCGCTCTCATTTTAGACATTGTAGTCCTTAGTTTTATACTTTTTAAGATTCTCCGCTTTTTTAAACCAAGCAATCGTCTCTCCTATGCCCTTATCTAAACTATACTGCGGGCGCCAATCCGTTAAAAGCATTATTTTTTTGTTACTGCCAAAAAGCCTTTCTACCTCTGAATCTTTGGGCCTTTTGCGTTTTTCTTCGACAATAATTTTTACGCGGCATTTCAATCTCTCCGCCAAGAGTATCGCTATATTTTCAACAGATATTTCAGTCCCTGTAGCAATGTTGATTTCTTCACCTATGGTTTTTTTGGATAAAGCGATTTCTAAAAAAGCGCGGCAAACATCTTTTACGTAATTAAAGTCGCGCTTAGGCGCCAGGTTCCCCAGGCGAAGCTCCTTGGCCCCCGTTAATAATTGAGTAATAATGGTAGGAATTATCGCGCGCGCGGATTGCCGTGGCCCATAGGTATTGAAAGGCCGGGCTATCACTACGGGTAATTTAAAAGAGCGGTAAAAAGATTCTGCGAGCCGGTCAGCTGCAATCTTAGTGGCGCTATAAGGGGATTGAGCCTGGAGAGGATGTTTTTCATCTATCGGAACATAGCGGGCTGTACCATATACTTCCGAAGAGGAAGTAATAATGACTTTTTTTACATCCAGTTTTCTGGCTGCTTGCAATATATTCAGTGTTCCTCCAATATTAGTTTCTACATAAGAATCGGGTGACTGATAGGAAAATGGAATCGCAATAAGTGCTGCTAAATGAAATACGAGATCGCAGCCCTTCATTGCTTTTTCAACACTATGATAATCGCGAATATCCCCCGAAAAAATGTCAACAAGATCCAGCGTCTCCTTGGGTAATGCC